>JAPPBT010000087.1 GCA_026702745.1 Gemmatimonadota bacterium | reverse complement strand
CGACCAGGGCGTTCAGGGTGCCCAGGGTGTGCAGGGCGTCCAGGGTGTGCAGGGACCCCAGGGCGATCAGGGCGAACAGGGTGAACCCGGTGAGACGCTCAACTGGGCGGATGTCATCGAAACGGGCAACCTGCAGGATGCCGTTTACATCGTCGGCGTGTTGACCGACGAAGGACCGCTTACAGCTGGAACCGCTTTCAGTGCGTATTTCACCGACAAGCTGTGGACGAATGCCCACGTGGTCACAGATATCGTGGATGCCATCAATGACCCGGAATTCGCGGAACTGAACCCGGTCCCATTCGTCACCCGCACGGGCACGCTCATCGGCGGAGATGAAACCTATATCTGGAGGCCATACATTATTCACCCCGAGTACGACGGTTCCCTCATGTCCGCGGATGTCGCACTGATCGAAATCAACGGTACGATCAATCATGCCATGCCGGTTTTTCTGCCCCGGGAGTTCACCGACGATCTGCGCGTCGGTCAACCTGTGGGGACGCTCGGTTTTCCGGCATTGCCCAGGGTTTTCGACGCCCTCCTTCCTCAGGCCAGTTTCAAGGATGGGACAATCAGCGCGATTCGGCCGTTATACAACGAATCGTTTATCAATTTTCCCATAAATACCGGCCATCTGGTCCACTACAACCTGGCGACGCGCGGCGGTACGAGCGGCAGCCCGGTCTTCGATCACCAGGGATTCATCATCGCGATTAACCACGCTGGGATCAGAGAAATAATACCTTATCCAGAAGAAGAGGAAGAAGGTGAAAACCCAAGCGAGGATGAAGGTGAAGGTGAGGGAGAAGAAGACGAAGGCGAAGTGGATGAGGATGAGGAAGAAGATGAAGGCGGGGGGGCGGACGAAGGTGATGAAGAAGGTGAGGGCGAGGAAGAAGAGGAAGAGGAGCCCGGGTACCTTGCGTCTACAAGTACGCTCGATAACTTCGGCATTAACATCTCGTTGGCGTGGGATCTGCTGGACTTTTTGGCCAGCGTGGATGCTACCGTTACCAACGGCGGGTTGAACGAAACCGATACCGTCGAAGCAGGCTCGCAGTCACAGACTACGGAGTACCAGGCCTTCCCCAAGAACTGGAACGGGGAAACGTGGCTTCCGTAACCCGGTATACCAGGACGAAACAAGGAAAATCGGGTGTCGCTTAGAGCGTTTTTGTTGACGGCGTTTCTGCTGGCCGTTGCATGTCAGGGCGAACGGGGTCCGGTCGGTCCGGCGGGCGTCCAGGGTCCACCGGGGCCTCAAGGCATTTCGGGTCCGCAGGGGATCGCGGGATCCCAGGGCGAACCAGGCATCCAGGGCGAACCAGGCATCCAGGGCGAACCAGGCATCCAGGGCGACCCGGGTATTCCCGGTCCCCAGGGAGAACGCGGCGAAACGGGTCCACCGGGCAGTCCGGGCCCGGCCGGACCGCAGGGCGATCCTGGCGAACAGGGCGAACAGGGCGAACAGGGCGAACAGGGTCCCGTCGGCCCGCAGGGGGAGACGCTCAACTGGGCGGGCGTGATCGAAGAGGGTAACCTCTACGACGCGATTTATGCCGTCGGCATCATGATGAACGACGGCAACAGGGTGCTCGGAACCGCCTTCCGCGCGTACTACACGGACCGGCTGTGGACCGCCGCGCACGTGGCTGATCGGATCGACGAGCTGCTGTCCGACCCCAGGCTGCGCAGTCGCAATCCAAGGCCCTTCGCCACCAGGACCGGTACGCTGGTCGGCGAAAGCGAAACCTACACGTGGAATCGGTACTTCACCCACCCGGATTACGACGGTACGCTCGAATCGCCCGACGTGGCGTTGATCGTCCTCGGAGAAGAACTGCCCCATGCACTCCCCGCGTTTCTGCCGAGGGATCTGGCCGGAGGATTGCGTATCGGCCAGCCTCTGGGATCACTCGGCTTTCCGGGCTATTCCCCCTTGCAGAATGACGTACTGCCGCTGGCAACCTTCCGGGAAGGCACCCTCAGTTCGCTCCGGCCCTTCTACGATGCCGCGTTTGACCGAGATCCTCAAAACACCGGCCGTGTCGTTCATTACAACATGGCGTTGACCGGTGGGACGAGCGGCAGTCCGGTATTCGACCACCATGGCTACATCGTGGCCGTGCAATACGCGGGGATTACGATAGAGATAGCGGACGACGAAGTGGTCATCGGAAGGATCGACACGCACGAAGACTATGGAATCCACGTTCAGGCCGTGTGGGAATTCATCGACTGGTTGGATCAGGCGGACCGGACCGCGACCATCGCGGAAAGTAGTTCATCATGGTTTGACGATGTTTCCGGACTGCAGCTGGACGCTGCCAGATACTACCGTCCGGACCTGATACTTTCGCAATGAACCGTCTACTCCCTGTCGTACTGCTCCTGTTCATCTGCTTCTGTATTGTCGTGATCCTGGCGCTGCCGGAGACGTTCTGGGGACTGATCCTGAAGGGTATCTTCGGGTTGTTCGTCCTTGTCCTGTTCAAGGTCGCGTACAACAAGATGGTGCTACCCGGCACATGCATAAGCGCCGTCTTCTTCACGCTGGCGTGGTGGTACGCTCCGTCGTGGCCGATGTACCTCTTCCTTGTCCTGATGCTGGGCGCCTTATTCGTAACCTGTAAGACCGCGGAGACATTCTACCGAGGGACAGGCTGAGGGGATCACGTAATTCCGTGACAACCTGACTGATAACCCTTACCCTTATGATCGAATAGATGGAGTCCGAAAACAGACGTCCATTCGGCATGGAGCCGGACACTTTCCGGGCTATTCGAGAGCGCTCACAAGGAGTAAGGAAATGAATCCGGCACGCGGGTGTTTTTCGGTGTTGTTCGTCGTTTTGGCTTTGTCCGGCCCGGCCGATGCACAGCAGAATTGGGATGAGGTGGTCGTCGAAGCCCATCCCGTCGTCGGAAACATCTACATGCTGACCGGCAGCGGTGGAAACATCGGCGTTTCGGTCGGCGAAGACGGCATATTGATCGTCGACGACCAGTACGCGCCGCTGGCCGACAAGATCAAGTCGGCCCTCCGGGGCCTGCACGCGGGCCCCCTCAAGTTCGTCCTGAACACCCATTTTCACGGCGATCATGTCGGCGGCAACCCCATATTCGGCCTCGAGGCGACCATCATCGCCCATACAAACGTCCGCAAACGGCTCTCCACGCCACATCAGCGGGGCGTCCAGACCATCCCCGCCATGGTGGAGGACGGCTGGCCGGTGATCACCTTCGACGATGAGGTCTCGGTCCACTTCAATGGTGAAGAGATCAGGCTGGTGCATATGCCCGGCGCTCACACGGATAACGACAGTTACGTTTACTTCACGGGATCGAACGTGGTGCACATGGGGGATACCTTTTTCAATGGACGGTTCCCCTTTGTGGACCTGCGCAGCGGTGGTACGGTGGACGGACTGATCCGCAATATCGCCGAGGTGCTGGATATCATCGGACCGGACACCCGGGTCATACCGGGACACGGCGATCTGGGCGGGCGGGCGGACGGACCTTCAGACTTACCACGGCATGATCGTAGCGACTACGGATGCTGTCCGTGCGATGATGACGGAGGGGAAAACCCTCGACGAGATCACGGCGGCTGGCCTGCCGGATGAGTGGTCCGGCTACGCGAGCGACTTCGTCCCGGAAGTTCGCTGGATCGAGACAATATTCAACAGTTACGGTTCGGCGGAATAACGTTCAAGAACGGGAGGTGTTCTTTGCAGATCATCGATGCGCATCAGCATCTCTGGGATACGGCCGAACTGAGTTATCCCTGGCTGGAAGGATTCGACGCCCTTCGGCAGCGGTATGGACCGGAGGACTACCGGGCTGCGTTCGAAGGCATCGATATCACCAGGTCCGTACATATCGAAGCGGACCCCGCCCCCGGCGCCGAGGTGGCCGAGGTGGACCGGCTCGTGCGCATAGCCGCCGAGGACGGCATGATCGGCGCGATCGTCCCCACGGCGCCCCTGGAATCGGAGGACCGCGAGGAGACCCTGGAGCGGCTTGCCGCGGACTACCCCATGGTGGTCGGCATTCGCCGCATGGCCTGGCATCACGAAGACCCGGCGTTCTACAGCTGGCCGTCCCTGATCGAAGGCGTCAAGGTGCTGCCGAAGTACGGGTACACCTTTGAACTATGCGCCAACGTCACGCAGCTGGACGCGGCGGTGACCCTTGTTCGCGCGACGCCCGAGGTGACCCACGCCATCAACCACTGCGGGGGGCCGGATATCGCGGCGGGCGGCTTCGAGCCGTGGGCGGACTACATGAACCAGCTGGCCGGGTTTCCCAACACGGTCTGCAAGATTTCCGGGCTCGTGACCCGGGCGAAGGAGAACTGGACCGCGGACGACCTGAGACCCTACATCGACCATCTGATCGATATCTTCGGGTTCGACCGGGTGATGTACGGAAGCGACTGGCCGGTCTGTACGCTCGCGGCGACCTACCGGGCGTGGTTCGAAACTCTCGTTGCCGCGGTGGCGGGCGTCTCCGAGGAGGACCGCCGCAAGTTGTTCCACGATAATGCCCGGGAGTTTTACCGACTGGGATGAATGACGCCGGGAAGGGCGGGAGTCTCAGAACATGTCTGTCGTGACGAAGCCCGGTACGCAAACCGATACGCAGACTGAGCTGCTGGAACCGGAAGTCAGGGACCGTGAGTGGGTACGTGTCCCCGGCTCCGGCGGCGGGCGTACCGGATCAGAACGGCGCGAAACCGGAACCGGCGATGGCGGCCGGGAAGGTGACGACCGTGGAGGTGGCGGCCGGGGTGGCGGCGGCGGTGACGACGGACCGCCCGGTTCCCCTCCCGCGGCACCGCCGGCCATGGGGACCAACGTGCTGGGCATGCTCGTGTTCATTGCCAGCGAGGCTGTCCTCTTCCTGACGCTGATCGTCACGTTCGCCGTTGTACGGACGGGCTACCCGGAATGGCCGCCTTCGGACCAGCCCAGGCTCCCCGTGATGATGTCCCTCTTCAATACCCTTGTCCTGCTGGGCAGCGGCGCGGCCATGTACGGTGCGTGGCGGTCCATCCAGCGCGGACTTGTGCCGTCTTCCAGGCGTTTGCTGAACACGGCCGCGCTACTTGGCATCCTTTTCCTGGTGGTGCAGGGCGTGGAATGGGTCCGGCTGATCGATTTCGGCCTGACCGTCACCCAGAATATATACGGCGCGGTTTTCTACGTAATGATCGGGATGCATGCGCTGCACGTTTTCATCGCCGTCCTGGGGTTGCTCTACGTGTCGCGCAGGTTCAGCAAAGGCGCATATTCCCGCGAAGCACACGAAGGCCTGACCATGGGCGGGATGTTCTGGGGATTCGTCGTGCTCGTCTGGCCCTTTCTATTCGTTTTCGTCTACCTCCTGTGAGTCTTTCCGTCTTAAGCGTTTCCTTCCTGAAGTAGAAACGGAGCGAGCATGAAACTGTCCTTCGGCGCCGCCGTACAGCGAACGGCGGAAGCGCTGGGTGCCCAGGGTAACGATGCCAACCAGATCGCGAAGATCGTATGCGACCAGGACCCCGAAGGGTACAACTACGGCATCGGCATCGTCGTGGACGGGAAGGGCCGGGCATGGCCGACTTCCGAGACGCTGCTCAACCATGCCAGGGCCGAAATCGACCACAGCCTGCTCGGTGAATATATGAGCACCGCGTCGCTCGCGGCACCGCTCAAGGAAGCCGTGCTGCGCTGGCAGCGCATCCCCGAGGACTACTGGGACCGCTTCTCGCTGCTGATTCCCTCGGACGCGGGCACCGGCGCGGTAAAGACTGCGGTTGAAATGGCCATGCAGCTCTATCCGGACCTGCAGGCGATCGGCGTGGAAGAACTGTCCTGGCCCGCATACAAGGCGATCGCCCGGATGAGCCGGATCTCCTGCCGCGAGTTTCCCATCGGTGACGTGATGGACGCCCCGGACCTCCTGCGGATCTACCAGGCTGGCCCGATGAACACGACCGGCCGCGTCCAGTCCCTCGAGACCATGTGCGAACGTGTCGCCGCGGCAAAGGGCCGCCCCGTGCTGCTGGACCGGGCCTATTCCGGATTCGAGTATGCCCGTCTCCTCGAGTCCCGCGGGTACGACGAGATCATGGCCATGAGTTATGACGACCAGATCCGGCCCTTCATCGAGAACGACGTGCCCTTCTGGGTTTCCGTCAGCCCCACCAAGTCCTTCGGCACCTTCGCTCTGCGTCCCTGCGGGATGCTCCTGGTGCACCTGGCGGACGCGTCCCGGTCCGACGAAGTGGCCGCACTGGCCAATACGGTGACGCGCGCCCGGGGTTCGTCTTTCGAACATCCGGTAACGCGGGCATTCGTCTCCGCGCTGGTCAACGACCTGGAATCCCTGGAGCGTGAACACGCAGCCATACTTCGGCGGGTCGCCACGGCGGAGAAAGCCTGGAAGGACCAATGCGCCGGTTCGCCGCTCTCCGAGCTGTTCACGGACCGCTATGCCGGTCTGTTCCGCAATCCCCGCGTCGAGGACGAGGCCCCGGCGGCGATCTACGACGCCCATCTGTATCCTGTTTTCACTCCCGGACGTTGCAGGCTCAATATCACGGGCCTTCCTGAGGACGAAGACATCGCCGGTGGCCACGTGGAGGTTTTCGCCCGGTTTTGCCGTGGATAGGATGGCTGTCCATTTCTTTTCCCGCTTGTTTTTACCGGTCCGACCGTTTAGTTTCTACGGCCTGAATCATTGGAATATTCGCCAATTCAATCCGATCCGAAAGGAAGTCTCCGCATGGCACAGGTCAGCATCGTCAGGCATAATCCCATCGCCATCTTTTCCAATCCCACGGAAGTGCTCGTCAAGGACGATAGCAACCAGGTATTCCGCCTGGTCGAACCGAGCGGAAATGTGGGCACCCAATATCCCAACGACGTGGGCTCCGAGTGGTTCGGAACGATCGAAAACCTGAACAGGAACCTGGCGATCTGTGGCGTGAACTGGTCCGACGTCTACAAGACGGACGTACTGTGGACGACCCCATCCGGCGACCGTGATGAATGCGACCGGCTCAAAGACGACTACAACGCCGTGTACGCTCCAATGATCGAGGCAGTGACCGGCGGTCCGCTGCGTTCCAACCGCATGGCGCGGTTTACGCACCCCGAGGGCTTCCCGGATCCCGTGGCGCTGTTCGAGGTGCAGATCAAGGCCGTCAGCGGCGAGCACGTCTCCATCGGCGACGGCGTGATAGACTACGGATACTGGCAGGATCATCAACCGAGCGGCGCTTCGGTCATGCACACCCGGAACGGCGAGGTCATCACCTCCCTCGGGTCCGACCTGGCGGAGGAAACGGCCTTCGTGCTGGACGAGCATTACGAGAAGCCCTTTGCTGAAGCCGGCGTCGATTTCCGGAAGCAGACCGTATGGATGGAGATCCTGGTCGCCGTCGACGACGCGCCCGGCAAGACCTGGGAGCGGATCGATACGGTACGGCGGGTCTTCGAGGACTACTTCGGCGACGACCGGCCGGCCGGGCTGATCTACCCGGTCTCCCGCATCCCGAACCTGGACGGCATCGTGGAACCCCAGCCCCGAGTGGTCTCGGGCGACGTGAGCATCACGCGTTCCGGGGATCTGGAGGACGGATTCAACACATGGACCGCGATCCATTACGGGGGCGTGACCGAAGTCATGGCCAGCGCCGTGGGCGGAGATGACGCCGGCCTTCAGCTTTCCACGCTGGACGCGCGCATCCAGGCGGCGGGCGGAAGCGGACTCAAAGAGGACGGCATCTTCAACAACGCCTACGTCGTGGCCGGCGACGATACCGAAGCGAACCGGGCCTGGATCCAGGAGTTCAACGCGTCGTTCAGCGCGTGGTACGAGGGTTCGGCGCCGGCGGGCCGCACCGCGCAGTTCATTGGCGGCGTTCAACAGGCGTCTTACCGCTCGGGCATCTCCAACCGCGCCATTTTTGCCGGATAGCACGGGAATGGCCGGATCGGAAATGGTCGGAGCGGGAGCGGTCAGGCCGGGCGTCGTCAGGCCGGGAGTGGTGTTTCAGACCCGCCAAGCCACGGGGAGGTACGTATGTATCCCGGCCTTCTGCTGTATTTTCTACTGCTCTTCCTTCCAATTTTTGAAGTCGCTCGAGACGCACAAGGCCAGCCCGGACCCGAAGGCCAGCCCGGGGCCACGATGCAGCCCGCACCCAAGGCGCAGCCCGTCAATACGGTGGGCCGGACCATGCCCCCGGATGCGGCGCCCCTCGCGCGGCAGGTGTATTCCTTCCATCTGCCGGAACCCACGACGCTCGATATCGGTATCGCCGTCTACGAGGCGACCGGCGCGGTGTTTTCCTTCGAAGGCCTCACCCGGCTGGATCACAACAACGAACTCACACCGGCCGCAGCCGATCGATGGGAAGCTTCTCCCGACGGCACGCGCTGGACCTTCCACCTGCGACGCGGCGCGAGGTGGAGCGACGGCCGGCCCGTCACGGCCCACGATTTCGAGTATGCCTTCAAGCGGATGGTCGATCCGGCCAGCGCGAACCGCAACGCTTCCTTCTACTACGAAATCGAAGGCGCGAAGGCCTTCAACCAGGGACTGACCCGGGACGCGGATTCCGTCGGCGTCCGGGCCATCGACGACCATACGCTGGAGATTCGGACCACGCTGCCCTGTCCCTATCTCCCATATATCGCCTCTTTCCCCACCTCCGTTCCGGTACCCCGCTGGCAGGTGGAGAAATACGGTCCGGGCTGGTCCGAACCCGGCCGGTTCGTGACCAACTCCACCTTCAAACTGGATTCATGGGATCACGGCGCCCGCTTCGAATTCGTTCTGGACCCGAACTACAACGGCCCCCACAAGGGATTCGTGGAGCGGATCATCGGGAAATTCCTGGATACCCGCATGATGGCCGGCGGCACGCTGTCCTACGAAAACGACGAGATCGACCAGCAGGACGTGACCCCCATCGACCTACCGCGCATCCGAAGCCATCCCGGGCTTTCAAGGGAACTTCACGTCAGCAAGGATTTCATGACCCATTTTCTCTTCTTCAACGCGGACTTCCCTCCTTTCGACAACCTGAAGGTACGCCAGGCAATCAGCCACGCGATCGACCGGGAGGCCATCTGCCGCGTACTGCTCCAGGGCATGGGTATGCCGGCCTGGTCGATGCTGCCGCCGGGGTTCCCCGGCTACGCGGACGGAAAGTTCCGGGACATCCAGCGCTTCGACCCGGAACTGGCCAGACAGCGCCTGCGCGAGGCGGGATATCCGGAGGGACGCGGGTTTCCCAGGATCGAGATGTGGATCAACAACATGGCCCGGCAGCAGGTCGGCCAGGCCATACAGGAGATGCTCAAATCTCACCTGGGAATCGATATGACGTTACGCGTCGTGGAGAACATCTCCTACCGAACCGCCCAGTACCAGCGGAAGATCCCCTTCAGCCTCATTCAGTACCACTACGACTATCCCGACCCGAACAACATGCTCGCCATGGTATGGAGGTCCCAACCGGCCGGCTACAGCCGCCATCCCTGGATAAACGCCGAATTCGACCGCCTGGTCGACGAGGCGGCATCGGAAATGGACACGGCCCGGCGGTTCCGGTTGTACGACCAGGCCCAGCGGATTCTCGCCGAGGACGTGGGCGCCGTGTTTCTCTACTACGGCATGAAGGCTTCGTTGCGGAAACCCTGGCTCAAGGGCATCAAGCGCGATCTTGACGGCGAATACCCCTTCTGGGGCAATAACACGGGTTACTTCGACATCTATATCGGCGATGCGAAACCATAGCGGGTCACCCAGCGTCGCCCCGTCCATTTCGGTTTGACAATACCCGCCGGTCGGGTACATTCAGGAAGATGCGTCCGGGTACGCCGTCATACCGGTCCGCCACAAGGTCGCACCATTCCGGAGTCCAGAAAGGAATACCGATGAAAGCAGGACAAGTCGTCGCACGGGAACGCATCGAAATCGTGGAAGCCGAACGGCCGGACCTCGCGCTGGAGCGAACCGATCCGGACGGGTTGAAGGACCTCGTGCTCGTTCGAACCGTAAACGCCGCCATCTGCGGCAGCGACCATCCGGTTTTCACCGGTCCGGCGAACTATCCCGTGGCGCCGGGCGTGTCCCTGCATGAAAGTATAGGCGTCATTGAAAAGTCGTGGTCGAACGGATGTCGGGAAGGAGATCTCGTCCTGGCCCTGCCAACCGGCTCGAGCGCCATGGCCGAGTATTTCCTCGGAGTGGGCGCGTCCGTGACGCCGCTTCCGGAGGGCCTGCCCCAGGAACAGCTTTTGATGGCCCAGCCCCTGGGTACCGTGTTGTATTGCCTTCGTAAACTGGGCCACTGGTTCAACGCGGAGGTCGCCATCGTCGGCCAGGGTCCCATGGGATTGCTCTTCACGGCCATGATGCGCAACCTTGGCGCGGCGCTGATCATCGGTGTCGATCAGTACGACAACAGGTTGGCCGCCGCGAAGGAGATGGGAGCGACCCACACGGTGAATACGGCAGGTACCGATCCGGTGGAGGCCGTGAACGAGATTACCGGCGGCCGGATGGCCGACGTGGTGATCGAGGTCGTGGGCGTCGAGGAGACCTTCAACCTGTGCGTCAAACTGGCCCGTCGCAATGCGCGGTTCATCAACTTCGGTGTCCCGAAAACTCCGCAGTACACGGCCGACATCTTCGATCTATTTCGCAAGAACATCCAGTTGACGACTTCGGTCGGCCCGGATATCCAGATCGACTTCGCCAGTGCCATGCGCATGATCGGCGAAGGCCGCGTCGATGTTTCGCCCATGATCTCCCATAAACTGCCCTTCGCCAGGGTCCAGGACGGTTTCGAAATGGCCACCGGGCGCAAGGGAGAGTGCATCAAGATTGTCATCGATTTCGAGGAGAAAGGCCTGGGCAGGTAGCCGCCCGGAGGATCACCGGACCGTGTGCGGACTGTTCATCGCGCACTGGACACGCCTGGAGGAATAACGTCATGCTTAGGACCATGGGTACTGCGGCAAAGACCGCTGCCATTTGTCTGCTGGCCACCCAGATCGCCTGCGGCGGCGGCGAAACGACGGAAGATCCCTGGAACAAAGTACAGGCGATCCTGTCCGAATCGAGGGATACGGTCGTACTGGATGGGACGGAGAAGGCGGCACTGAAGTACGCGGGGGCAGACGAACCCCGGTACGGAGACTGGATGGTGCGCCACGCGCTGTCCGATCCCGAGAACTTCAACCCTTACACGTCGAGCGACCAGGGCGCTACCCAGGTTCACGCCTACGTCTTCGAGTCGCTGTTGGAGCCGGAATACGATCCGCCCTACGCGCAACGGGGTTTCATCGCGTCGGACTATCCAACCGTATCGGACGACAAGCTGACCTATACCTTCCGTCTTCGCGAGAACGTCCAATTCTCGGACGGCGTTCACCTGACGGCGGACGACGTGCTCTTCAGCATGAAGGTCATCCAGACGCCCACGGTACGGGCGCCTCACTTGAGAAACTACTATTCCTCCATTCGGGACGTTAAAAAACTCGGGGAATACGAGATCAGTTTCGAGTGCCGGGAACCCTACATCCTGAACGATCTCTTTCTCGGCGGCTTCGATATCCTCCCGCGGCACTTCTACGATCCGGACGGACTGCTCGATCCGGTGCCCATCGGCAGCCTCATCGACGGCAGTTGGGAAGCGGGGGAACACGCGGACCGGGTACGGCAGTTCGGTGAACGGTTCAACCAGGATTTCAACCGGCGCATGATGGGAAGCGGGGCCTATTACGTGGCGGACTGGGAGGACGACGTGGTCACAGGACAGCGGGTCGTGCTCACCCGCAACGAGAACTACTGGGGCCGGGACGCGGAAGGAATCCCCGCCGCCGGACACGTGGACAAGGTCGTTTTCAAGGTTATCAACAACCAGGACGCCGCCTTTATCGAACTGACCAACGGCAACCTCGATCTTCACAGTATGAAACCCCTCGAGTTCAAGGAGAAGAGCTGGTCTCCCGGCTTCGTCGACCGGTTCATGAAAGGTATACAGTACGCGGGCGGGTACACGTATATCGGGTGGAACAACGAACACCCCATTTTCCGGGACCGGAGGGTCCGGCAGGCGATGACCCACCTCACCGACCGTGAGTCCATGGTGCGGAACCTCCTTTTCGGACTTGCGGAGACGGTCGAAAGTCCCATTCACAAGTTCCGGCCCGAGTACAACCATGACCTGCAGCCCTACACCTTCGATCCGGACCGGGCCCTGGCCCTGTTGAACGAAGCGGGATGGTCGGATACGGACAACGACGGGATTCTCGACAGCGAGATCGACGGCGTGCGAACCCCCTTCCGGTTCGAGTTTCTCGTCAACTCGGGCAATCAGCTCAGGAAGGACATTGCGCTGACGCTGCAGAGCGCCCTGGAGGACCTCGGCATCGACTGCCAGGTCCGCGAACTGGACTGGTCCATTTTCCTGGAACGCGTGAAGAACAAGGATTTCGCGGCCGTAACCCTCGGCTGGACCGGCGGTACGGGCCTGCGTTTCCCGCCGGATGCCTTCCAGATCTGGCATTCGTCGCAGATCGAAGGGAACGGATCTAACTTCGTGAGTTTCCGCAACGCGGAATCCGACGGGATCCTCGAGGTCTACCGTACGGAATTCGACATGGATCGGCGGATCGAACTGTACCGACGCTTCCAGGAGATCCTCCACGAGGAACAGCCCTATACCTTCCTCTGGAAATCGCGTGTCGCCAGTGCGTACAGCCGGCGCTTCCACGGCGTCAACTGGTATCCGGCCGGCGCCGTGAACCAGGAGTGGTGGGTTGAGCCCGCCGACCGGATGTATCAGTAATGCAGCGTGTGTCCGGCACCTGTCCGTACCCGTGACGACGCGCCAGACCAGGCCATGACCCGGCGGGAGTCCACGTTCTCCTATGCTCGGTTACATCCTTCAACGCTCGCTCCTCATGGTCCCCACACTCGTCGGGATCACGGTGATCTCCTTCTTCATCATGCACCTGGCCCCCGGCGATCCCGTGGACCTGTTCCTCGGCGGCGTGGCCGGCGGCGAGGGGCTGGCATCCGACCGGCAACAGGACATCGAAAAGACCCGCGAGGAACTGCGCAGGCAACTTGGCCTGGACCGGCCGGTCCACGTGCAGTACTTCAACTGGGTCACGGCGTTGTTCCTGAAAGTCGAGACCATCAGCGCGTTCGACCGAAGCGCGCTGCTCGCGGACGGGTTGCTGGAACGGCTCGATGCGTCGGAACGCCGGGCACTGGCGGGGCTGGACAGGGAGACACAGAAAGAACGGTTCCTTGTCCTTGTGCGCGAACGCGCGCCAGGGGAAGTGAGCGATCTGGAACGATCTTCTTTCTGGGAAGGCAGGACCTTCAGCGCCGAGGGCAACTATACCTACCGGGGCGCGGGGATCGAACTCCTGACACTCGCGGAATACCGCTTCGTCACGCTGGACTTCGGCCGTTCCTTCAAGGACAACCAGCCCGTCATCGCCCGGGTCATGGAGCGGTTGCCCGTAACGCTCGAGATCAACATCATCGCGATCGTCATTGCCTACCTGGTGGGCCTGCCCCTTGGCGTCTGGCTCGCGGTCAAGCAGAATACCCTCACGGACCGGATGCTGACCACCGGAACCTTCGTCCTGTGGTCCATGCCTTCCTTCTGGGTGGGCATGCTGTTGATCATCTTCCTGTGCAACCGGGAGTTCTTCTACTGGTTCCCGGCCTCGGGCATACAGTCGCTTGAAGCGTCAAGCGACTGGAGTTTCTGGCGGCTGCTCACGGACCACTTGTACCACATGTTCCTGCCCGTGCTGGCCTCCGCCTATATCAGCTTCGCGACGATCTCCCGGTTCATGCGAACGAGCATGCTGGAGAATCTGCGGCAGGACTACGTGCGGACCGCCCGGGCCAAAGGGTTGTCGGAGAAAGTCGTCATCCTGCGGCACGTGTACCGCAACTCGCTGATCCCGATCGTGACCACGTCCGCCGGGTTGCTGCCGGCCCTGATCGCCGGATCCGTGTTCATCGAAACGATTTTCACCATCCCCGGCATGGGGCTGCTCGGATTCGAGTCGGTGCTGACCCGGGATTACCCCATGGTCATGGCGCTTTTCACCATAGGCTCCCTGCTTTCGCTGCTGGGTATCCTGGTCGCGGACATCCTGCTCAAGGTGGTCGATCCGCGGATCACCTTCGACCAGTTGCAGGGATAGGAGATGGGCATTGGGAAGGAGACCGGCTGTGGGTTCGAACCCGGCCACCCGCAACAGACATGACCCGGCGAATGGTGCGCCGGCCGACGCCTTGATGAACGAGGGCGGCGAAAGCTTCTGGCGGTTGACGCGCAAGGAGTTCCGCAAGAATCGCCCGGCGCTCTGCAGTCTCTATGTCCTCGTGGCCATGGCCTTCCTCGCGCTGACCGCGGACCTGATCGCCGGCAACAAGCCGTACTACATGGTCTACCAGGGAGAGACCTACTTCCCGGCGTTCAGACAATACGCGGTGTACACCGGCCTGATGGACTGGCCGGAGGAGTTGCGGACGCGGAGGAACTTCAAGCGGTACGAATACAGCGAAGCGGTGTTTCCCCTGATCCCCTACGCGCCGGACGAGATCCGCCTCGGCGCCCGTTACGAGCGGCCGGGAGGCGACCACCCGTTCGGTACGGACCGGCTGGGCCGCGACGTGCTGTCCGGACTCATTCACGGCACGCGGTATTCGCTGACCATCGGGCTGGTATCGGTGGGCATTTCCCTGCTCATCGGCGTGGGACTCGGCGCGCTGGCGGGATACCTGGGCGGGTGGACGGATCTGATCCTGTCCCGTGTTTTCGAACTCTGGGCGGCGATCCCGCCCTTCTTCCTGATCATCACGGCGGCGGCTTTCTTCCCGCCGAGCCTCTTCTGGATCATGATCATCATCGGGTTCACGGGATGGGTGGGCATCGCCCGGCTGACCCGTTCCCAGTTTCTCCAGGTCCGGGCTTTCGACTACATCGCGGCCGCGCGGGCCCTGGGTTGTTCGAATCTGCGCATCATGGCCGTGCACATCCTGCCCAACGCCATTGCGCCCGTGCTGATCCCCGCGGCCTTCGGCGTAGCCGGCGCCATCCTGGCCGAATCAGGGCTGAGTTTCCTCGGTATCGGGGTACCCGCCGAGGTCATCACCTGGGGATCGCTGCTGGCCGGCGCGCGCAGCAATATCGCGGCCTGGTGGCTCGTAATCGTGCCCGGATTCGCTATTTTCATCACGGTAACCCTGTACAACCTGCTTGGAGACGGACTGCGCGACGCCCTGGACCCCAGGCAGCGCGGTACTGCTTGAGTGACGCATAACGCATGAGAGACGCATGACGAATACGATCCTGCGCGTAAACGATCTGAAGACTTACTTCGATACGGAGAGCGGCGTGGTGCGGGCTGTCGACGGCGTCAGCTTCGAGGTGGAGGCCGGCAGGACGCTGGGCATCGTGGGCGAGTCTGGCTGCGGCAAGAGCATGACCGCCTACTCCATCCTGGGACTGGTCCCGCAACCGCCCGGGCGCATTGCCGGAGGTGAGGTATTCTTCGAGGACAAGGACCTGCTGAAACTTTCTCCCCGGCAGATCCGGGCAATACGGGGCAACGACATCGCCATGATCTTCCAGGAACCCATGACGTCCCTGAACCCCGTATTCACCGTCGGTGAGCAGATCGCCGAGGCGGTCCGCCTGCACCGCGGCGCGGACCGGAAGGACGCCTGGCGGCGGGCTGTTGAACTGCTTGACCTGGTGGACATCCCGCTGCCGGAAGAACGGGCCGAAAGTTATCCCCACGAGCTCAGCGGCGGCATGCGACAGCGCGCGATGATCGCCATGGCCATTTCCTGTGACCCGAAGCTGTTGATCGCCGACGAACCCACCACGGCGCTGGACGTTACCATCCAGGCGCAGATTCTCGATGTACTGCGCCGACTTCAGGAAGAACGGGGCATGGGTCTCATGCTGATTACCCATGATCTGGGCATAGTAGCCGAGATGGCCCACGAGGTACTGGTCATGTACGCGGGCCAGGTCGTGGAGCGGGCCGACGTGAATACACTCTTCGGCAGTCCCCGCCATCCCTACACCCGCGGATTGCTCGCCTCCGTGCCGACGATGAGTTCGGGGGCGGAGGAGCTTTCGACCATCGAGGGCACGGTGCCGGACCCCGTGGACTTTCCGGCCGGATGCCGCTTCGCCCCGCGCTGTGATTTCGCGGTGGAAGTCTGCGGCCGGCTGCAGGCGCTGGAGGACGCGGGCGGCCGCCACCTCGTCCGTTGCGGCGAATGGCAGCGGGTCGTGCAGGCGGAGACGGTATAGCGGAGACGAACGTATGGCAGATGGCAATGAAATGCTGTTGCAGGTCCGGGGACTGAAGAAGCACTTCCCCGTGGGCGGCGGACTGCTGCGGCGCCACCGGGCGGTCATCAAGGCCGTCGACGGGGTCGACCTGACCCTGGAACGGGGCGAAACGCTGGGCCTGGTGGGCGAAAGCGGGTGCGGAAAGACCACGATCGGACGGGCGATCCTGCGCCTGGTCGATCCCTCCGCGGGAACGGCAACGTTCCATACGGCCCTGGAAGAAGGGGAAGCGCGCAGTCCGCACGCGGTCTTCGACATGAAAAAGGGCGATCTCCGGCGGCTGCGGCGCCAGATGCAGATCGTGTTCCAGGACCCCTACGGCTCCCTCAACCCGCGAATGACCGTCGGCGCCCTGCTCAGGGAACCCCTGACCGTGCATGGGTTGAGCACGCGGGGAGAAGCGGGCGACCGCGTGACCGAACTGCTCGAAACGGTGGGCCTGAATCCCGCCCACGCCCGCCGGTATCCCCACGAGTTCAGCGGCGGGCAGCGGCAGCGCATCGGCATTGCCCGGGCCCTGGCCGTCCGGCCCGAGCTGATCATCGCCGACGAACCCGTCTCGGCGCTCGACGTATCGATCCAGGCGCAGATCATCAACCTGCTCAAGGTGCTGCAGGACCGGTTCCGGCTGAGCTACCTGTTCATCTCCCACGACCTCCGCGTGGTACGCCACATCAGCGACCGGGTGGCCGTCATGTACCTCGGCAAGATCGTCGAAACCGCCACGCGGGACCAGCTTTATGCGAAGCCGCTGCACCCCTACACCGGGGCCCTGCTCTCGGCCGTGCCCCTTCCCGATCCCACGCTCGGCCGCGACCGGATCATCCTCAAGGGCGACGTCCCCAACCCGGCGAACCTGCCCCCGGGGTGTCCTTTCCATCCCCGGTGCCCCCTGGCGGAGGTCCGTTGCAGGACCGAAGTCCCCGTGCTGGAAGACAAAGGCAACGGACATAAGGCGGCGTGCCACCTGGTCTGAGGGTCGAGCAAGGTGCGGGTCGGCACAGGAGCCCGGTCTGATCGGAAGGCAAGCTGGGGTCGGCACGAGGTCAGCCGTCCTGGTTCGGTCAGCCTACCTGGCTCGGTCAGCCGTCCTGGTTCGGTCAGTCTGCCAGGTTCCGCAATCCGCACATTTCATTGCGAAATGCGGTTTCCATGGACTGTTTCCGATCGTCCGGCAGAAAACTGTACCGGATCCCGTTCAGCAGGATTTCGTCGATGGTCTCCCTGGTAAACCCCCAGGGGTCGGCGAGCAGGCAGGCTTCGTCGGTCAGCGAGGTGTTGAACAAAGGGGGATCGTCGGAGTTGACGGTGACGGTTACGCCCGCCTCGTGAAGTGCTTTCAGGGGATGAGACGCCGCGTCGGGGTAGAGCCCCAGGCTGATGTTGCTCGTGGGGCTGATTTCAAGCGGTATCCGATGTTCCGCCAGGTAATCGACGAGTTCGGGGTCCTCTATGGCCCGCACCCCGTGCCCGATGCGTTCGGCACCCAGGTCGTGAATCGCGCTCCAGACGCTCTCGGGACCGGCGTGCTCGCCGGCATGGGGTGCGCTGTGCAGCCCCGCGGATCTCGCCCGGTCGAACCAGGGAACAAAAGGCGCGGGCGGGTATCCTTCCTCCATCCCGCCAAGACCCAGGGCGACGACCCCGTCCTCCATCCCCTCGATGGCCACCTCAGTCGTATAGTCGAACCGACCCCGCTCGGGGTAGTCGTTGCGCACCAGGTCGAAGACCCAGTTGATTTCGCAGCCGAAGGCTTCCTTTACCTGGCGGCGTCCGTCCGTCAGCCCGGTGAACCAGACGTCCTGGTCGACCCGGTTGATCCAGAGGTGGGTGCTCGGCGAAAAGGTCACTTCGGCGTACAGTATGTTCTGGCGGGCCATGTCGGCGCCGAATTCGTACACGATCAGCTCGAAATCCTCTACAGTGCGAAGGCACTTCGTGATGGCGACGTAGACCTCGATGAAATGGTGGAAGTCCCTGAACCGGTACCAGTTACGCAGCCCCTCCTCCGTGTCCGCCGGCAGGTCGACGTGGTGCCGTTCCGCCAGCATCAGCAGCGTGGACGGCTGAATGGACCCTTCCAGGTGCACGTGCAGGTCCGCCTTCGGCACGGCGGCGATGTAGTCGTATAGGGACATGGTGAAAGTCTGTGAAGTCGATCTGCGTTTCAGCTGGCTCTAGAACGAAACGGTCGAAGAATTCACGAAGTTTCAGGTGTACTCGATTGCTCGTTTCGATCAGATTCTACGGCTAATCGGATGCGCTCGATAACGTTCCGCATCCCGTCCGGCTCTTCCCCCTTTTCGCGAAGGTCCTTTGCAATTTTCTCCAGAATGGGGATGGCGCGGGATTCCCGTAGCCGCTCAAGCTCGTTGACCACTTCGAGACCCAGGTGCTTCCCATGCCAGGGGTAGCTGTCGGAGAGAAGCTCGAGCTCTTCCAAAAACCGAAGAAGCTGGGTGCGAACTTCCTCGGTGTCCGGGGCGTCGACCCAAGGTTGCCGGTCCGAATGAGGATCTCGTTTGCCAGTTCCGGGTTTCACCAAGTCTACAACCGACTCGTGCACGTAGACCGGGCCCAGCGGTACGGCGTACTTTCGTTTACTTAGATCCGTATGATTCGCGCAATAGGTCCAGAACGGGACTTCGATTTTCAGTTCCCTGATCTCGCAGTAGTCCGCGATGTTCTCGTCCGGTAGGCGAATGAAGTCCCGACGACCGGCATTGGCCCGATTAAACCGGCAGGTGCCGCAGCAGTCCGTACCGCCGTTGGGCATGGGTAGACTCCTAACCAGGTGATCCGCTGTGGACGTATTGCCTGTAGAGGGCCCGCGACTTGGTGCGGGGCTTCGCGAATCTGCGTTTCCAGATAAATGTAACGTTTATCCCGCGGAGCGTAAAGCGCGAGCACATTTGCCATGACAATCACCCGGCCGGCAACTATTTTGTGAGGGCACACAAATCGGTTCAATGGCGTAAAAAAAGGAGTACGATGTGGAACTGTCTGTCGTCAGCGGCGGCGTATTCAAACTGGACGGCGGGAGCATGTTCGGGATCGTTCCGAAGCCGCTCTGGGAGAAGATCTGTCCCCCCGACGAGAAAAACCGGATCACCAACGACACGAACTGCCTGCTGATCCGGAAGGATGGCCGGCTCATCCTGGTCGACACGGGCTACGGCGACAAGATGACCGACCGGGACCGGGGCATCTACGGGATGTCCGGTTCCACCATCCTGGGATCTTTGTCGGACCGGGGCGTATCCGCGGAGGACATCGATCTTGTCATCCTGAGCCACCTCCATTTCGACCACGCAGGCGGTGCGACTCGGTTGGACGAGGACGGCCGGGCCTTACCCGCTTTTCCCAATGCGAGGTACGTGGTGCAGAAAGGCGAGTGGGAGGACGCGCTGAACGACTACGGCACCATGAAGACCACCTACCGTCCCGAAAACTACCAGCCCCTGATGGACCGGGGCGTGCTGACCCTCGTGGAGGGGGACGTGGAGATCGAGGAAGGGATCCGCGTAGAGGTGACCGGCGGCCATACGCGCCACCATCAGCTGGTGAAGGTGGACTACGGCGGTACCCGGGCGGTCTACTCAGGCGATATCCTGCCCATGACGACCCACCTGCGTGCACCGTACAACATGGCCTACGACCTGTTCCCCTACGATACCATGGTCGCCAAGATGCGCCTGCTCCGGCAGGCCGCCGACGAGGGCTGGATCATCGCCCTGGATCATGATGCGAAGGTCGCTTCGGGCAGGATTTCGTGCGAGGGTGAAGACCGGTACGTAATCGAACCGGTGGCGCTGGATCCGCAGTCTGCTTGACCCGGGCTGTGGCCGTCCGCGGCGCTGCTGATTCAGGCCACGCGGCATCAGGTCGCCGAAACCGCCCGCCAACATACTGGCCGGGGGTCGCGCACAGTGCCACGCCGCTTATCTCGTACCCGCGCCGAACACCTGTGTGCGCCACATGACCCGGCGCTGCCGGTTGTCGAAGGGCGTGCGTCGGTGCATGGTGCAGCGGTTGTCCCACATGACCAGGTCTCCGACCCGCCAGCGGTGTTTCCATACGAACTGTGCGTCGGTGGCATGGGCGATCAGCTCGTCCAGCAGGGCCTGGCCGCCTTCCCTCTCCAATTCCGCGATGTGATGCGTCAAGTGGGGACTGACGTAGATTACCTTGCGTCCCGTTTCCGGGTGGGTGCGGACGACCGGATGCATCGTGGGTTCCGGGGTATTCAGCGCGTCGATGGGATGACGGTGGACCGCATTCAGGCCGTCGATGTGGACCTTCACGTCGGGGTCCAGCGCTTCGTAGGACGCGTATCCGTTCGCCCACATCGTTTCACCACCCTCGTCAGGTATCTCCAGCGCGTACAGCAATGAAATCGTGCCCGGTTCAGGCAGGTAGGACAGGTCCGAATGGAAAGGGATTTCTTCGCTGCCGAGGGCTCCGATGGGCTTGCCGTCCTCGGTCACGTTCGAGATGACGAAGATCTCCTCGATGGGACGATCCGGTTGTGGTCGTACGTGGGGTACAGGTCTTCCGAAGTACCGGGTGAAGCGGACCAGGTCCTCCTGGCTGATCTCCTGGCCGCGAAAGAACAGCACGCCGTGTTCGAGAAAAGCGCCGCGCAGCAGACGTACGGTCTCTCCGTCCAGCTTGTTACGCAGATCCAGGCCGCGCACTTCCGCGCCGAGTGCGCCGCCGGTCGGTAAGACTTCAAACGAATCCATCATGCCTCGAAATCGGAGATCCCGCATCCAACCCCGATATTACGTAATTGTCACGATGCGAGATGACTAGACATTCGTCGCGTCAGGGTCATTCCAAAACGCTTCCAGTTCCACGCCCAGCCCGTCCACCGTACGATTGCACCAGGCGAAGAAACCCGTGATCTGGTTGATCTCGAGGATCGCCTTGTCGCCGAACCCGGCCTCCCTCAACTGTTCGATGTCGGACTCGGTAGTCGCAGTGGGCGCCAGGGTCAGCTTGCGCACGTAGTCCAGCATGGCGCGGTCGGCGGCGTCCAGGTCTGCCTCGCGGTAGTCCTTCTTGATCGCGTCTACCAGTTCCCGGTCATTGATCTCTCTGAGGAGCCCCTCCCCGTGGTGGCGGATTCAGTACTCGCACTCGTTCAGGGCAGAGACCGTCGTCGCGATCATCTCCCGCTGTCCCAGCGTCAGGTCGCAGTCCCCGTGCATGAGGCCCTTGTAGAAGGCCATCACCGCCCGCAGTGCATGGACGTTCAGGCTGTGCGCCTTGATGATGTTGTCCACACCGCCCCAGGATCGCATCGAGCCCTGGTAAATCCTGGCCAGCTGTCCTTCCGCTTCCGATTCATCGATGGTACGTATCCATGCCATAAAGGTCTCCCTGGTTGGACTACAGATCGAAGTGTCGCCGCATCCGGGTCACGGCGGCCTTTTCCTCTTTGCTCAACGATTCCAGTTCGTACTCCTCTTCAGTGATCTGATCCCGGTATTCCTCGAAGGGCAGTCCGCCCTTGCCCGTTTCGTTAAAATAGGCGCTTAGCTGATAGCGCTGGAAGATGTTCATTCTCGGATAGTCCAGGGTCCAGACGGCCGCGTCGTGCAGTACGTGCGTCGAGAACACGAGGACGTCACCGGCATCCATGGGCACGGTGATCGAGACGGGAGGGTTATGGCCGACCTTCAGCCCGTCAGGCGTGGCGAAGGCCGCCTTGTGGCTGCCGGGCACCAGGCTGAACCCCGTCCCCTCGGGCACGTCGGCCAGCGCGACCCAGGTGGCCAGGTGGCTGCAGTAGATCTCGCCGCCCGCCGCCTGGTAATCGTTGTGAGGGTTGCGGAATCCCGGTGGGAACTTGAACCCGCTGTCGTCCCGGTGGTAGCCCTGGTGGTCCTCGTCGTCCGGCGCCGCCGGGTCCATTTTCGTGAAGTTGCAGTGAAACAGCCGGGGCATGCCCATGGTCAGCCCCGCGACGACGCGGATGATCGCCGGATCGGCGTTCAGTTCCTGGAACAACCGGTGCCCGTACTGGATGTGGTCCAGGTGCGTCTTGTACGGTTCCTGGCGGTGCCTGAATACCGGCGCGGGGATTGCGGATTCGTCCACGGAGAGCCAGTGACCGACGACCTCCAGGATGTGCGCCAGGCGGTTTGGCGCGATCACGCCCCGCAGGTGCAGGTAGCCATGCAGGTCGAAATGCCACTTCTCTTCTTCCGTCAGCAGATGGGCATATTGCGACGGCATGTACAGTCCTCTGTAGTTTCAGTCGTCAATTACCGCAGGCGTGTGGGAACCGTTCGGTTCCGATTTACCTGCCGACCGGGTACCTAACGGCCCAGCCAACCACCGTCGACGGCCAGTACCGCGCCGTGGACATAGTTGGAAGCGTCCGAACTGAGGTAGACGACGGCGCCGCCCAGGTCTTTTGGCGCGCCCCAACGGCCGGCGGGGATACGTTCGGAAATGGACCTGGAACGCTCCGGGTCATGCTGCAGGGCGGAGGTAAGGTCGGTGGCGATATAGCCCGGCGCGATGGCGTTGACGTTGACTCCTTTGGCGGCCCATTCGTTTGAAAGGGCCATGACCAACTGCGCGACCGCACCCTTGGATGCCGCGTAGCTGGGCACGGTGATGCCGCCCTGGAAGGACAGTACGGAAGCGGTGAACACGATCTTCCCGCGGCCGCGGGCGACCATGTCCCGTCCGATTTCCCGGCTCAGGATGAACGGCGCGTTGAGGTTGACGTTCATGACCGTGTCCCAGTATTCGTCGGAATGTTCGGCGGCGGGTGCCCGCAACGTGAGCCCGGCGTTGTTGACGAGGATATCGATGACCGGGAAATCGTTCCTGACCGTGTGAATGAAGCCGTACAGCGCGTCCCGATCGTTCAGGTCGACGCTGTAACCGGCAAACCGGCGGCCCAGGGCCGTGACGGCACCTTCGATCTCGCTGCCGGACGACTCCATCGACGCGCTTACGCCCACGATGTCGGCACCAGCCTCGGCAAGCGCTTCGGCCAGTCCCCGGCCGATCCCCCGGCGGCAGCCGGTTACGAGGGCCGTTTTGCCGTCCAGTCTGAATGCATCCAGTATAGACATGATTTCTCCGTTCTACAGCGTGAGTACAGCGCGAGCCGTTGAGGGCAGAGGTTCCGGTACGAGGTCTGGGGCCGCTAAATGACGATTAGAAAAAGTTGAGGCACGCGCGGTTTGTCAACCGGGAAACGGATGTAGACGGATCCCACTGCGCGTCGAAGCACGTTCGCAGAGGTGAACAGCCGGCTATTTCAGACCGGGGAAAAGGTGCTCGACGATCTTGAGGAGAATGATCGTGATGATGGGTATCGCACCGATGAGCAGGTTCAATTTGACTTCTATGGATTTAAGCCGATCCCGGATGCTATGATCCTTCGTGTACACTTCCGAAAAAAGCAGATTGAGCCTGTCCGTTTCTGAAACGACCGAATCTGCCGGTTTAACTCCTGGATGGTCCGTCATGGGTCAACCTCCGGTCCGCGTGGGTGGAACGTAGTCCGCTGGTGTTATTGAATTAGTCATTGGCTGCCCACGGGTTCTCGAGTCCTTTGCTAAATTTTACACAATGGGTAAGATCGACAGTCTTCACCACGAGCGGATGAAAGACGGGTAGGGCGGGCGGGGGAGGGGTGAGCCCCAAGGAACTCTTCGGTGAAGCCGTCATATGCGCGTCGGCGCCAGGTTCCAGGCCTGCAGCGACTTGAACCTGGCCGCGCCTCCGCGTGCGAACAGGCTGACGCCCAGGCTGTCGGGTTGCGTCGGATAGATGCGCTGGGTCACGCACTGCCGGCGGTTGGCGAAGACCTCGAGGATCGATCGGTCCAGGAATATCCTCAGGGTCAGCGGTTCGCCCGGCGCCAGTTCGAACGGCCCCTCCTGGGCGGTGACGTACTGCTCACTTTCTGACAGGTGCGGCTGAAGGCTGCGGTATCGGGTGTATCTGATTTCGCGGTCGAGTGACGACCGGCTGACGTCGACGCGCAGGACGGCGGCCGCCACGTCGAAGGAGACCGCCGTTTCCTCCTCACCTCCCGGGGAGCGCCGCACTTTGACGCCGACCTCCCGTGCCTCCCGGGGATCGATCTCGATGGCCAGTTCCAGGCAGTCCCCACCGATTTCCTCGAGTGCCACGTCAGCATCGGCGGCGACGTCGATAGACTCACGCCGGCGGCCATCCAGCCGCAGCACTTCAAGCTCGGGTACGGGATCGATCTGCAGCTGACCGCCGGGTCCCGGCGACAACAGGCGGGGAACGGTCATCGCGCCCGACCATCCGGATTCGCGTTCGCGATCGTTTCCGCGCAGCTCGCGGATCCAGTCGAAGAAGACACGCCGGCCGTTCGCGTCAAGCAAAGTCCGCGGACCGCCGAGATGCCCCCCTTCCCAGCTCATGCGCCCGTGTATCTCGGGTAAGAACCGTTCATTCCGGACCTTTCCGATGTAGTACTGGCTTCCCACCAGATGGCTGCAGAAGAGAAGCATGTGCCGGTCGCCGAAGGGGAAGAAATCGGGCACGGCGCAGTCTTCGCCGCCTTCGGTCCACGCCCGCCTCGACTGGTAGAACACATCGACGTACTCCCAGTTGCGCAGGTCCGCCGATTTAAACAGGAACGCGGCGTCCCCCCGACCTTGAGGGTCCCGGTTGTTGACGGCGGCGTAATAAAGGCCGTTCGCCAGCCACCCACAGGGGTCGTGCATGGTGTAGCGGCCGAAGTCAGCGCTTCCCGCTTCCGGTTCTGAGATCACCGGATTGCCCGGGTCCTTCGTCCACTCGATCAGCAGGTCGTCGCTGCTGCGGGCCAGACAGAGGCCGTCAGGGTTGCCGTAGTAGATCAGGACCGGCACCCCTTCCTTGCTGACCAGGGCGCCCCCACTGAAGCAGCCCTTCCGGTCCGGTCCGTCCGCATCCGGTTTCAGCGCCACAGGATGGTGGACCCAGTGTACGAGGTCGACGCTGGAGGCATGGCCCCACTGGATAAGATGCCAGTAGGCCCCGTGCGGATTGTACTGGTAGAAGATGTGGTAACGGCCCTTCCAGAACAGGGCTCCGTTGATGTCGTTCATCCAGGCCGCGGGCGGTGTGAAGTGGTAGGCCGGCCGGTGCGGGTCGCGTGCCAGCGCGGCAGCGAGATCGCCAGCATGCCGAATATGGGTTTCCATTTGTTCTTTCTGGTTGTGGTACGTCATGTATTCTCTCGAGGGTGGGCAGCCCGGTGTTTCAAACTGCGGGCCGATGCATGGCCTGGGTCACGATTCGCAGCCAAGCTGGCCCGGGCGAGTGGCCATTAATGGGCGCAATTCGCGGTAACGGTGAAGATATGCTTGGTATAGAGAGGACCTTTGGACATAATCTACATGCGAAAACGAGGTACCGCCAGTTCGTCGATCGTGGAGGAACCATGGTCATTGAAGACGCCCGATACATGATCCGTTCGCTCAATTCGAACCAGACCTACTGGGAACAGGGTGTATTCCCGGAATGGACCGCCCTGAACTGTTACCGGCACTTTCCGGACGGCGGGGCCGGGACCGGCGTGGAGCCGCACTACCACGACAACGACGAGCTCTGGCTGTTCACGACAGGCCGTGGGGAGGTCAAGCTGGACGGCGTAAGGCACGAGATCACGCCCAATACCCTGGTCTATACGCCCATGGGTTGCGTGCACCAGTTCCAGATGTTCACACCCTACGAGAACAACGCCATCGTGACGCGCCTGGAGCGGGCGGGCAGGCCGCTGCACCTCACCGTGGAGGAGTATGGACCGCCCGAGCCCACCGTGCCCGGTTTCGTCGTTCCCGGTGGCATGAATACCGGCCCCATACGACATCCCGTCCCAAGGTGCCCCATTTCCGAATGGCGGCTGCAGCATTTTGAAGAAGTAAATGCTCAGCATGACGCCGTGCTGAACCGGAACGAGCACTGGATGGTACTGAGCGGGGCGGTGCGATTGGCGCTGGACGGTCGGGACGTTACGCTCGAACCGGGGGATATCGCGCTGCTCCGGGCAGGAACCGCACGCCGGTTGTCCGCGGAAGACCGCAGCACGCGGGCGGTGGTCGCGCGGGAGCATCCGACAGATGCGGTCTAGTCTTCGCCGATCGCCTGGTATATCTCGTCGAGCCACACGACCATCTCGGCCGTGATGTCGTTGTGGGGGCCCGGAATGCCCATCTCAGGCCAGGCCCATGCTCCGTTCCCCAGCTGGGCTTCGACCAGATTGTTTCCGACCCTGATCGCCATGTCGCGATACTTCGCTTCCCCGGTGAGTGTGTAGAGCATCGCGCCGGCCCAACCGACCTTGCCGGCACGCAACAGGCTGAAGTGATAATCCCCCACGTGCTCACAGAACCGCATGTACTCCTTCGCGAGGTCCAGCCATTCCGCTTCGCCGGTGGCCATGTACAGCCGGCACAGGAAACCCGCCGCGATACCGGGATGGTAGAAGGACTGGTCCCGCGACTCGTCCCGCGTCAACACGTACCTGAAGTCGTCGCCGTCCATCACCTCGGTAATCAGTCCGCGTTCGCGGCTGTAGACCGTCCACAGCGCGTTCGGGAAATCGGGCTGTTCCTCCATCAGTCGCCGCATCCAGGCGCCTACGCCCCTGGCCACGTCCAGTCTGCCGGTGTATACGGCGCACCAGCCACAGCCGCTCACGACCCACAGATCCTGTTTGGTACCGCCGTCGCGAGCCGTCGGATGGGAGTAGAAGCCGCCGCTGGCGTGGTCGCGGAACCCGATGAGGAAGTCCATGCCGCGCCAGGCCAGGTCGAAGGCGCCCATGCGGTGTGCAGCTTTGATCACCCAGGCGTTGTGGTAGGTGTAGTAGTAGCTGTCGAGCTCGTTGGCGGGACGCGGTCCGAAGTCGCCGTCGGGGAGGAACCCATTCTGCCTGATCCACCGGACCAGGCGGTTTGCCGCATGAGACAGGCCGCACACGAGAAACGCGGCGGGTACCTTGTAGTACTCGGTGACGCCGAGACGGGGATCGCCGAAACTGCCGTCCGCGTGTAATTGGCCAAGCAGGTAGCGGCCGCCGCGGTCTCTCGCTTCCCTGAACGCGCTCATTCAATACTCCGGAGAGGAGCGTTTGACGATCAAGTCCATCGGGGCTGTCCCCATTCACAAATTCGTATTGATTCGCGTTAAGTTAAACCGAACCCGCTTCCTGATTGGATTCTACACCGGATCCATTACATTGTAAATCCTGGCTAGAAATGTCACGCGGCAATACGCCCCATGAATGTGCACCAACGCACTCGGCGTTTCAATCACAAATAAAAGCGCCGCTACCTTTGTTGCGAACGGAACCTGACATGAAGATTACCCGTGTTACGCGGTTTGGTCTGTTGTGGATGCTTTCGATGTTTATGGCCGGTTGTTCGAACGTCATCTATATCGAGTCGACGAACCAGAACAGCCGGGTCGATTACGTGGTAATTCACGCCACCTCGGTGAACTACGCGGAGTCTGTAAGGTTGCTCACCACCCGGACCGGGCGTCCGGTCAGCGCACATTATCTGATTCCCGACGAAAACGACCCTACCTACGGACATCGCCGGTTGCGTTTGCATCAATTCGTGAAGGAAAGCCAAAGGGCATGGCACGCCGGTGTCAGCTACTGGGCCGGGGATACGGGGCTTAATGCCCGATCCATCGGGATCGAGATCGTAAACGAGTTTAGTTGCGTATCGGATACGTCAGCGGTCGAGGATAGCGGTCCGGACGCGTTCGTCTGTGATTTCCCGCCGTTCAGTGAAGCGCAGATCGAGATGTTGATCGAATTGCTTCGGGGCATTCAGCAACGGCACCCCCGCATAAGGCCGCTCAATTTCGTCGCTCACTCCGATATTGCGGTCCCACACCGGCGCCGGTCGGATCCGGGCCCCCTCTTTCCCTGGCGACGGCTGTACGACGAAGGCATTGGCGCCTGGTATGAAGAGGAAACCAGGTTGCGTTACATGGCGCAATTCGAGGTCCAGCTACCTACGGTCGAAAGAGTGCAGACCGCGCTGCTCAGGCTCGGATACCTTGTCGAACCAACCGGCGAACTGGACCACCAGACGCGCTTCGCCGTACGCGCGTTTCAAATGCACTTTCGCCCCTCGGACTATGGCGGAGTGCCCGACGTTGAGACCGCGGCCATTCTCTGGAGCCTGATCGATAAATACCGCGGCGGGTACCTGCCTTGACTGCATGGTGCATGTCAAAAACCATTGCAGTTTGAAAAACGTCGAGAATCCAAATTCGGAACGCGACCAATCATTATACCAGCAAATGCGCACGACAATGAATCAGGTAGGGAGTATTGGAAATGGCAATGGTTGACTATCTAATGCCGGCGGCCGTGATTTTAGTGGCGGTGTCAGTTTGGATTTTCAGTTGGATTTTCTTCCTGCGAGGCAAGATGGTCGAAAAACGTGAATTGGATCCAGCCAAGAACGACCTGGTAAGAGAGATCGGAACACTACAGGAAAGGACTATGGCAGATATCGTGGAACTGAGAGCCGATGTAAGGGAAAACAGGCATGATGTAAAGACCTCATTGTCACGCTGAAATGAAGTGACGACCTACAGCTTCCCGAAGATCATCGACACGCCCAGGCTCATCCACTTCCAGTCGTCGCCGGACACGTTGTACTGCGCCTGGAGGCTGAAACGGCCGAGCAGGAGTCCGATGCCGGGGGACACGACCAGGTCTCTTTCCGTGACGAAGCGTTCTTTCGCATTCGCGTTGGCGTTACCCATTTGCCGCGTTCGCTTGTATACCACGCCGGCCGCGCCCTGTACGAACAGCCGTTCCAACGGGTAGAATCGCAGGCCGGCGGTCACCGGTATGCTGGAGTAGTTGCCCTCGATCCGGTCGACGATGGCGTCGAGACCCTGGTCGACCAGGTCCTCCGCTTCGGTGCGGGACTTGATCTTCTCGCTACCGTAGGTGACGTAGCCGCCCGAGCAGACCAGCTGGACGCGATAGCTGAACCAGTACGTCAGGGCGGCATGGGCACCGTAACCGTAGTCTTCTTCGACGAGACCGGCAAGACCCGCGGCGGGGCGGGCCACTTCGCCGCCCAGGTTGAAATTGAACTGTCCGGACGCCGGCAGCGTGAAGAAACTGATCGATGCCGCGAAGATCAATTTACGGAAGGCTTGTCTCATGTTACCTGTCCCCGATCCGGTCTAGTCGTTCAAATGGTACCCGGCCGATTACACTGCCGCGCGGGCGTACCGTGGTCAGACGGCTTGTGCACGGGCGACTTCACCGCCTCGCGGGGCGTACCGTGGTCAGGCGGCTGGTGCCCCCGGTCAGGCGGGGCGGCTTTCCAAAGGTATGTACGGTGCTTCGGTCGGTCCGGTATACTCGCCCACCGGGCGGATGATCCGGTTGTCGGCGTACTGTTCGAGGAGATGGGCGGTCCACCCGCTGATCCGGCTGCAGGCGAAAACCGGTGTGAACAACCTCGCCGGAATGCCCATGCTGGCGTAGACCGAGCCGGAGTAGAAATCCACGTTGCAGGCGATTCCCTTCAGGTCCATCATGGTTTGTTCGATCACTCGGGACATATCATACCACTTCAGGTCGCCCGCCATCCTGCCCAGTTCCTCCGAGAGGCGGCGCAGGTGCGTCGCACGGGGGTCCTCCGTCTTGTATACGCGGTGACCGAATCCGGGAATCTTCACCCCGGCGGCCAGCTTCTCCCTGACATAGTCCGCGGCCTGGGAGCTCTCCCCGATCTCGTTGAGCATGTCCATCACGTCCTTGTTGGCGCCGCCGTGCAGCGGTCCCTTAAGCGTGCCGACGGCCGACGTGACCGCCGAGTGCATGTCCGACAGCGTGGCCGCGGTGACCCGGGCGGCGAAGGTCGATGCGTTCAATTCGTGGTCGGCATGCAGGATCAGGGCGATGTCGAAGGCCTTCGCGTGGTCGGCGTCCGGGATCGTTCCGTTCAGCATGTACAGGAAATTTGCGGCGTGGCCCAGGTCCGGACTCGGCGCGATGGGGTCGCTGCCACCGGAGATCCGGTGCCAGGCGGCGGTAACGGACGCAAACTGGGCGGTCAGCCGGACGGCTTTGCGCAGGTTCGCTTCGCGGGTGTGGTTCGCCGCATCCGGGTCGTAGGCGGACAGGAACGACACGACAGAGCGGAGCACGTCCATGGACGGCGTGCGGCGCGGGATCGCCCGCAGCAAGTCCAGGATTGCTGCAGGCAATGTCCTGCCGGCGATGAGCTGCTCACCGAGTTCAGTCAGCTGTCCCGACCCGGGCAGGTCGCCATGCCACAGCAGGCAGGCGGTTTCCTCGAAACTGGAATGGGCGGCGAGGTCGTGAATGTCGTGGCCCCGGTAGAGCATCCTGCCCTGCAGGCCATCGATGAAACAGATGGCCGTCTGCGCGGCTACGACGCCTTCAAGACCTGGATTGACCATACCGAATCTTCCCCGGTGGATACGGTTTTATGCCGTGGACAGGATAGGGATGCGGCCCCGGAGTGTCAAGGTGTTTTTAGTCCGGATTTCGCCGCCGGGGAAGGTGTTTCCCCTCGGTTTTTTATTTGTCGATGTAGCCCCCCGTATTTATCTTATACACCTTCGTTTTATCGGGTCGATTCCAGGGAGCAACGCGATGCCGACACCACTGAATTCCGACACCGTCACCCATGGCATACGGGTCCAGGTATATCCGGGCTATCTGCCCGATCATTCCGATCCCGGCCAGAGCCAGTACGTGTTCGCGTACCGTATCGTAATCACCAATGGCAGCGAGCGGTGGGTGAAGCTGATCAACCGTCACTGGGTCATCATCAACGCCGACGGCAAGCGTAGCGAAGTCAGAGGACCGGGCGTCGTGGGATTGCAGCCCGAACTCGAGCCCGGGGAAAACCACGAATACCAGAGCCTTTGCCCCCTGGACACGGAGTGGGGCACCATGGAAGGCGAATATGAAATGCGGGACGCGGACGGCCGCAATTTCGAAGTCGAGATCGGCCGGTTCTATCTCGCGATATCTTCGGACGAAAAGGTGGAGTCATGGCAAAAAAACTGACCGCGCAGTCAGACGATTTCTCGGCCTGGTACAATGAAGTGATCGCAAAAGCGGAACTGGCCGACAACGCACCGACCCGTGGCTGCATGGTCATCCGGCCATACGGCTTCGCGCTCTGGGAGAACATGGTGGCGGTGCTGGACCGGATGTTCAAGGACACCGGTCACGTAAACGCCTATTTCCCCCTGTTGATTCCCGACAGCTTCTTCCAGAAAGAAGCGGAGCACGTGGAGGGGTTCTCGCCCGAATGCGCCGTGGTTACGCACGGCGGGGGAAAGAAACTCGAAGAAAGCCTCATGGTCCGCCCGACCTCCGAGACCATAATCGCGGACATGTACGCCCGGTGGATCCAGTCCTATCGCGACCTGCCGCTGCTGATCAACCAGTGGGCCAACGTCTTCCGGTGGGAACTGCGGCCGAGGGCCTTCCTGCGGACGACGGAATTCCTCTGGCAGGAAGGTCACACGGCCCACGCCACGGCGGCGGAGGCCGAGGAAGAGACCCTGCGCATCCTGGACATTTACCGCACCTTCGCCGAAGACTACATGGCGATTCCGGTATTGTTCGGTCCGAAAACCGACGCCGAGAAGTTCCCCGGCGCGCTGCAGACCTACGCCATCGAAGGCATGATGAAGGACGGCAGGGCCCTGCAGATGGGCACTTCGCACGACCTGGGGCAGAACTTCTCCCGGGCCTTCAACATCGATTTTCAGACGCGGGACGGGTCGCGCGAACACGTCTACCAGACGAGTTGGGGCATGAGCACCCGGACCGTCGGCGCCATCATCATGGCCCATGGCGACGACCGGGGACTGGTCTTGCCTCCCCGCCTGGCGCCTCACCAGGTCGTCGTCATTCCCATCGCGAAGTCCGACGAGGAACAGGCGGTCGTGAAAGAAGCCGTCGACAGGCTGGTTGCGTCGCTGGAAGGCGTGCGGGTGAAGGTGGACGACCGCGAGCAGTTCGGCCTGGGCTGGAAGTTCACCGAGTGGGAAACGAAGGGCGTGCCGCTGCGCGTGGAACTCGGTCCGCGGGACATCGCGTCCGGCCAGGCGGTGGTCGTGCGCCGGGATACGGGGGAGAAGGAGTTCGTTTCCCTCGAGTCCCTGGGCAATCGGGTTAGTGAACTGCTGGAGACCGTGCAGCGGGAAATGTTCCAGCGCGCCCTGGATTTCCGCGAAACCCGTTCCCGGGAGATCCGGGACCGGGAAGCCTTCGTATCGGCCGCGAACGGCGACAGCGGGTTCATCCACGCCTACTGGTGCGGCGATCCGGCGTGCGAAGCCGCGATAAAAGACGAAACCCGAAACACGATCCGGTGCGTCCCCATGGACTGGGAGGCCGATCCGGGCGCCTGCGCGTATTGCGGGCGGACGTCAGAACGAAAGGTCGTCTACGCCCAGGCCTACTGATCCCCGTACATCCCCAGCACTTCCATCGCCGCGTTACGCCCGTTGACGGCAATCACGCTGCCGCCCGGATGGGTGCACGCCCCGCACAGGTAGACCCCGGGCATGGGTGTCCTCGGTTCGAGGCGTTTCTCCCACATGTAGGCCGGCAGGATCTCGCCCTGGAAGATATGGCCGCCGGTCAACCCCACCTTCTTTTCGATATCCGGCGGTCCCATGACGTCCATTTGCAGGACGGCATCGGGCATGTTGCTGCAGAAGCGGCCGAGTGATGCCAGGGCCAGCCTCCCCACCTCCTCTCTCCGGGAATCCCAGTCGCCCTCGGCGAAGGCGTAGGGGACGAACTGGGCGAAGATGCTCATGGTGTGACGGCCCGCCGGCGCCACGCTCGGATCGTGGGCGGTATGGAAGTAAAGTTCCTCCCAGAGGCGCGGGGGCAACCGGCCTTCTCCGGCGATGGCGTGGTATTCGTGCCATTGTTGTGCGGTAAGGGGGATGTTGACCTGCCCCCGGTGGTGGTCTTCGTCCGTCCCCGGCCGGCTGGTGAAATCCGGCAATTCGGCGAGGGCCACGTTGATCTTGACGGTCGCGCCGGTCTGGGGCACCGATTCTACGCGGGCCTTCCATGTCCCGTCGGCCGCGTCGCCGAGGAGGCGCAGCGTGACCCGGGGATCGGCGTTCGATACCACGGCCTTCGTGCGGACGCGCTCGCCGCCCTCCAGTTCGACGCCCTCGCCGGGCATGATGCGGGCAACGGGCACGCCCGCGGCCACCACGGCGCCCGAGTCTCGCGCGATGTCGCACAGCATGAAGGACACCATGCCCATGCCGCCTCGCACGTACCCCCACATGCCAGGCATGCCGGCCATCGTTCCCGTAGAGTGGAAAACGTGCACGGAGGCGGTTCCGGGTTCGTAGGGGCTGGCATTCGTCCCGATCACGCCCTGGCCGGTCAGGGCCATGCGCAGTCGCTCGTCTTCGAGATACCGCTCGACGTATTCGACCATGGACCATTCAAAGAGCAGACCGATCGCTTCCTGGTCGCCCTCGAGACGTTCTTCGATCTGCTCCCGGGTCGGCGCCCGTCCGATCCAGATGTCTTCCTCGCCCGGCGGGCGCAGGGCCTCCCGGATGCGCCGCATGGGCGTGTACATGGCCTGGAAGCCCTCCACGTCCCGGGGCGACAGGCGGCGGATCTCCTCCAGGCAGCGGTCGTCGTCCTCCCACAGCTGTACGCTCGACCCGTCCTCGAAGGGTACGAACATGCCCGCTTCGGCCGGCGTCCATCGGTAGCCGTAGCGTGCGAAATCCAATTCCTCGATCACCTGGGGATGGAGCAGGCCGGCGAGGTAGGCGCAGGGCGATACGCGGTAACCCGGCCAGGTTTCTTCGAGTGTGCAGGCGCCGCCCACGCGTTCCCGGGCTTCAAGGACCAGCACCCGCTTCCCGGCGCGGGCGAGGTAGGCCGCGCAGGCCAGGCCGTTGTGCCCGGCGCCCACGACGACCGCGTCCCAGTCGCGTTTCGCGAGCGAGGACACGGGTTCGGGCAGGCCGATGCGGCCCATTTTGTCGCGGCAGGACCCATCCGGCGCCGAAGACGCCGCGGACATTGATGCAGCGGAACTTACGGTGCGCGTACTCATATTGGTCATCCGTCCCACGTGAATCGCTTCAAATTGACCGGCTTGACACGGACGCGGGTGGTTTTCATGGCGGATCTCTGTAGGCGTCCTTGCTAGATCAGGTTCGGCAACAACGGGTGGTCCCGATTTTCCAGCGGCAGGGCGATACGGCTTTCCGCCAGGTGGGCGGCAAAGACGCCGTGGATCATTTCCAGTGCCCAGCGACCGTCGTATCCGCTGTTCACCGGCCTGCGCCCGTCCCGTCTCGCCTCGAACACGTCGCGGACGATGGCGGCGTTGGCCGCCGCCTGAAGCGCGCTCATTGAAGGCTGCTCGGGGGGCTCAAGTTCCAGCGCTTCCGCGGTAACGTCGCGAACCGCCGCGTCGTCGTCCGGATGCCAGACCGGCGACTCGTGGATCCTGATCTGCTGGGACGATTCGTGGACGGTCATGATGCCCTCTGAACCGTACACCCACATCCCGTACCGCCGGGGGTGGGGAGCCTGGTGGCGGCGCGTTTCGAAAGTGGCCGTCACGCCGTGGCCGAAACCGTACATCGCGTGGATGGCGTCGCCCGCGATGAGGCCCAGTTCCTCCGGACCCTCCACGGCGTCTTCCAGGGTCGCCGGCCGGCCGCCGGCCATGGTCACCGACGCCTGCACCCAGGCGGGGTTTCTGCCCAGGAGGAACCGGAGCATGTCGAAAAGGTGGGTGCCCAGTACCATGAGGTCCTCGCCGCCCCCGCGATGGTCCTCCTTGCCGTTCATGCGGACGTGGAGTATATCACCGATGGCGCCGTCGGCGAGCAGTTGACGGGCGTGCCACGCGGCCGCGTGCATGCGGCCCTGGTGGGCGATGCCCATCATCACCCCGGCCTTCTCGCAGGCCTCGATCATGGCGTCGGCCTCGGACAGCGTGCGGGCCATCGGTTTTTCGAGGAAAATACACGCGCCCGCTTCCGCGACGGCCAGGGTCATGGCGGCGTGCTGGTCGAGCCAGCGGGGACATATGCTGACGATATCGAACCACTCGTTGCGCAGCATTTCCCGGTAGTCCGTATACAGGTTCCGCACGCCCAGCCGCCGGCCCGCTTCCCGCAGGCCGTCCGGATCGTCGTCGGCCACGGCGATGATGTCCACGTCCTCCATGCCGAGGTACACCGTGTCCAGGCCGTGGCCGTAGTTGCCCCGGCCGGTGCGTCCGATCACACCTGCCCTGTATCGTCGGTCCATTTGATGCTCCTCCGGTATCGGCGGCACCTCTCCGGAAGCCTCTCCCTGTGAATCGCTCACTGGACCGGCATCAGCCAGCCCGCGATATTCAGGACCAACAGCAACCCCAGAATGGCATAGTCACGCCAGACAAAGGGAAAAGCAAGGTACTCCGTTCTCCTGCCCCGCATGCCGAAACCCTTGGATTCGAGGGCCATGGAGAGCAGGTCGGTATCGCGGATCGCGTAAACGAATATGGGCACCAGCAGCGGCACGTACTTGCGGGCCCGCTGCAAAACGTTCCCGCTCTTGAGATCGAGGCCCCGTGCCTGCTGGGCCTGGACGACCGTACCGATACGCGTAAAAAACAGGGGAACGAGCCGAAAGGCAAGGGAGAGCGCGAAACTGACGGCGAAGGGCAGCCCGATGGCCCGGAGTCCGTAGGCGAATTCCTCCACTTTCGTACAGGAAACGAAGACCATGCCGGAAACGAGCATGGCCTCGAGCCTGAATCCCATGGCGAACCCGAACCGTATGGACTCCGTCGAGAGCGTGAACAGTCCGAAGGACCAGAACGGATCGCCGACGCGTCTGAACAGCGACCAGGATACGACGCTGAACACGAGCACGGTGATCATGAGCGGCAGGATCCGGCGGAGGTTTCTGAACGCGCCGGCCGAACGCGCCAGCAACAGGACACCTGCCAGGATGACCAGCTGGTACCAGGGCGACTGAAAGGCCACCGTGAGGATCAGCAACAGGGCCAGTCCCACGATCTTCGTCGAGGGATGGAGCCGATGCAGCAGGGAATCAGAGGGTATGTAGAGCACCATGGGCAGTCCGGGCGTTCGGTGAATGGCCGGAACAGGCAGTCTTGCCCGCCGGCCGTGATCCTGTGCGGCCGGGATCTATTCCTCCACGCGTTCCAGGCAGTCGGCAATCTCTTTGACGGAACGTGCCACGAGTCCGAATTCATAACCGAGACGCACGGCCTCGGGCGCTTCAAGGTACAGCGATTCCAGCAAGTCGGGATTGCTGAAACACGTCCGCACGTCTCCATCCTGGACGACGCGCCCTCCCGACATGATGATACACCGGTCGGCGTATTCGGCGACGACCCACATGGAATGGGTGATCATGACCACGGTACGGCCGGATTCGTTAAGCCGCCGGACCAGGTTCAGTATGGCGACCTGGCCGTGATAGTCCAGCCCGGTGGTCGGTTCGTCCAGGACGAGGATCCCGGGGTCTGTGGCCAGCACCGATGCCACGGCGAGTTGCTGCCTTTCTCCCCGGGTCAGGTTGAAGGGGTCCTCGAGGTCCCGGCCGGGCAGGCCGGTTTCTGCCAGGGCTTTGTCTACTTTCTCCCCGACCTCTTCTTCCGAGAACCCGTAGTTCCGCGCGCCGAAGGCGACTTCGTCCCGCACGGTATTGGCGAAGATCTGATGGTCAGGATTCTGGAACACGTATCCGACGCGGCGTCCCAGATCGGGCAGGGTCCAGTCGGTGGTGGATTTGCCCAGGACCCGGACCTTACCCTCCGTCGGGGTGTGTAGTCCGTTGAGGTGCTTGGCGAGCGTCGTCTTGCCGCAGCCGTTCTGCCCGACCAGCGCGACGAATTCGCCGGCCGCGATGTCCAGGCTGACCCCGTCCACGGCCGGCAGGGCTTCGCCATATCTGAAGACCAGGTTTTCGATGTGTATGACGGCCTGGCGCGGTTCTACCGGTGGTTCACGTGACGGTTCGCGCTGCGTTTCATCCTGTATCGCTCCCGGTCGTTCACCGGCTGTTTCGTGCGCCGGTTCCTGCGGTGGTTCAACCGACGAGTCACGCCACCGCGCGCCTTCCAGGCTCTCCTGGGCAGACTTTTTGACGCGCCATCCGGCCGAACGGATTCGTGCCGCCGCGTCCGGTATGGTCAGGGCATCGGTCTCCAGGCCCAGTTCGGACAGCAGCACCGTGGTCTGGAGCGGCCGTACGCCATGCCGTTCCACGTTCCTTGGATCGGCCAGTATCTCGCCGGGCGGTCCCTCCTGGACGATACGCCCTTCGTGCATCAACAGGATCCGGTCCGCGCTCAGGACGTGTTCGGTCTCGTGCTCCACCAGGACGATGCCTTCAATCTCGTTCCGCAGGACCTGGGCGAGCTTGAATATGCCTCGTTTTCCGATAGGATCCAGATCGGTCGTCGGTTCGTCCATGACAAGCACTGAGGGACTGCCCGCAAGCACCGAGGCGATGGCCAGCCGCTGCTTCTCGCCCCCCGACAGACTGGAGGGGTCCCGCTGTTCGAAACCCGACAGGCCGACCCGGTTCAGCGCCTTTTTGACGCGGGTTTTCATCTGATCGCGGTCCACGGCGAAGTTCTCGAGCGCGAAAGCCGTCTCGAGTTCCACGTTGGTGGAGAACAACTGTGCCTCGAAATCCTGGAAGACCAGGCCGACGATCCGTGCCAGTTCGTAGACTTGGGGTCGTTCGGATGCCTGGTGGCCGGCTACCTGCAGGCTTCCGTCGAGCCTGCCTTTTGTAAAGGAGGGGATCAGCCCGTTCAGGCAGCGGCACAGGGTGGATTTTCCCGCGCCGGTCTCGCCGACGATCACGGTAAACTCGCCGCGGCGATGATGGTAGTTGATCTGGTCGAGCGCGGGTATCGCGGCGTCCCGGTAGGTGAACGCGAGGTCGCTGAGCGTGAGGATCGGCTGGTTCAAGAGACTTGATTCATGGTGGGATTACACCGTGTATGGCCGTGTTTGGAAACCGCGGAATGTTAGCGGATGTTCGGCTGTTTGTCAATAACGGCATGGAATCGAAGGGCAGGCCGATTCTCGTATCGACTGCGTCATTGAAGCGCCATTGGTGATAGCGCGATCCAACCTTTATTCTTGTTAAATCGCTACAATATAGTAAGTTAACAGGGCTTCCAGGTTCTGTCGGACTGAATCGAACAGTGCATGCGGGTTTTCATTGCAGAGGGTCAGACAGTCGATCGCGGCCCCGGGCATGGAATCGACATGGTACGTTATTCCGTACTTTTCTCCATTTTGCTCCTCTCGGCCTGTTCCCTGGCGCCGAACCGAAACCTTCCGGTGCTCGAATCGGTACCGGAAACGCCCGGCGCGTTTGCCGCCGGCGTAGCGGATTCCGGTGCGTACCGGCCCCTGGCGTGGTGGAAGTCATTCGAAGATCCGGTCCTCGACCGGGTAATCGAGGAAGTGCTCTCTTCGAATTTCGACCTGGCCGGAGCGGTCGCCCGGGTACAGCAGGCCCGGAGCCGGGCGGGCGTTGCCCGGGCTGCGGCGTTTCCCCTGCTTCAGCCTTCGTTAAGCGTGAACGACTTCGACGGTCCGACGAACGCCGGCATCGGAGCGCAACTGGAGGAAGTCGGGCTGGACCCGGAATCCCTGAGCGCGGCGGGCGTGGAGATCCCCGACCGTCTGGGACTCACCACCTATACCCTGAGTATGGACTTCGCCTACGAACTCGATTTCTGGGGCCGCAACCGCAACGATACGCGATCCGCCGAGGCCGAACTGGCGGCCACGGAGGCGGACTATCTCAGCGCACGCATGGGGGTGCTGGCCGAGACCGTCCGTACCTATCTGGAGATTTCGAGTTTGCGCCGTCAGCAGGCGCTGTCCGGCGAGATCGTGGCCGTCCTGCAACAACTGGAATCGCTTGCCGAGTCCCGGTACGAACGGGGACTGATCGAATTGGAGGATCTCCACACAGCGCGGCGCAGACTGCGCGAAGCCCAGGCTGAATTGCCGCAGATCGAAGCGCTGCGTGCGGACGCCGAGGGGCGCCTTTGGATACTCATGGGTGGCTTCCGGGCCGACCTGGCACATACGCTGTCCGATTCCGCCGGTCCTGCGCCTTCACTCGATCCCGTCCCCGCGGGCATCCCGGCCGATCTCATGGTCCAGCGGCCCGATGTCCTCGCGGCCATGCAGCGTGTGGAAGCGGCGCGGTTTTCCGTCGGCGCGCGGCGCGCCGACCTGCTGCCTAGGTTGTCTCTGCAGGGCGCGATCGGCCTGCAAAGCACCGATTCGAGCGAATGGTTCGACCCCGATCAATGGTTCAGGAACCTCACCGCGAATTTGCTGGGTCCCGTATTCCAGGGTTCCCGGATTCGGAACAGTATAGCGATCGCGGAGGCGCGGCTGAACGAGGCCGCTGCCGCCTATGGACGCTCCGTAGTCACCGCGGTAAACGAAGTCGAATCGGCCCTGGTGGGACTCGACGCCAGTCGCCGCAGACATGCGCTGCTGGCCGCCATCTCCGATGAAACCCGGTCCGAATCGGCGCTGCAGGAGCAAAGATACGTATCAGGCGTGGGGGCATACGAAGCGTTCCTGGCGGCGGAACAGACCCATTTAGCGGCGCAGTCGATACTGGCGGCAGCGGCGCGGGACCTGGGTTACGCCAGGCTCGCTCTCCATCGCGCACTGGGCGGCACCTGGACCGCCACCGACCGTGAGCGTCTCATGCTGCGGCAGCCCCAGCCGGACGGTCGTCTTTCTGCCCGTCCTCCAACGGAGTGAATAAGCCATGTCGCGTTTAACCAGTTTTCTCGTTGCCGGCGGCATACTCGGAGTTTCCGTGGCATTGGCCGCCCTGTTGATTTCGCTGGCCCCGCAACCGACGCGCACGGAACAGCCGCCCCAGGTACCCTTCGTTCAGACGGGCCTGGTCACCGCGGGATCCGGACCCGTTCCGGTGTTCGGTTCCGGTACGGTAAGGCCGAGTGCGGAGATCGATGTCGTTTCGCAGGTAGGCGGCAGAATCGCGTGGGTCGACCCGGGGTTCCTGAGTGGCGGCCGGATCGCGGCGGGGGATACGCTCTTCCGCATCGAGGATGTCGACTACCGGTACCGGGTGCGGGAAGCGGAGGCCGGTCTCGCGGCCAGTCAACTGGCATTGCTGCGGGAGGAGGAACAGGCGTCGATTGCCCGTTCACAGCACGATCTCTACACTGCGCGCAAAGGGAATGCTTCTTCGGAAGACAACGCAAATCCACTCGCGTTGAGAGATCCACAGCTGAAGGCGGCCCAGGCCGCACTGGATCGCGATGAAGCACGTCTCGCCGAGGCCAATCTCGCCCTGTCCAGAACCCATATAACCGCACCTTTCGACGGCTTCGTACAGGAAGAGTCCGTGGATGTGGGACAGATCGTTGCCGCCGGCCAGCCGGTCGCAAGCGTTTTCGCCGCCGATGCCGTGGAAGTCGTCGTGCCGCTATCCGATTCCGATGCCGCATTGATTCCTGGGTTGTGGTCGCTTTCGGCGGGCGACGGGAACCGGAGCGTCGGTGCGCGCGTAATCGCCCGTTTCGGTGAAGGATCCTATGCCTGGACGGGTTACGTGGACCGAAGCGAGCCATACGTTGACCGGCAAACGCGCACCATCGACGTAATCGTACGCGTACCGGATCCCTTTCGATCGGGACAGCCCATGGACGGCACGGCTCGTCCTGGCGGCAATCCCCCCCTGCTGGTCGGCAAGTACGTCGAAGTGGAAATCAACGGTCTTGAGCGGGATGATTACTACCTGGTTCCGCGAGCGGCGCTGCAATCCGGCAACGAGGTCTGGATCGTCCGTGATGGCGGCGCAGTACATATCGTTCCAGTGCAGGTACTTCAGCGTACCGGCGATATAGCCTATGTGACGGGTGACCTCGAAGAAGGCCAGGCCGCCGTCACCGGCGGGATCCGGTTTACGACGGAAGGCATGCGTGTCCAGACGGAGACCGGCCAGACCCCATGAGCATGGAAAACGGCAATCATAAAGAACCTTCCGGTCCGATCGCCTACATGGCGGGCAACAGCGTAGCCGCCAATCTGTTGATGTGGGCCATCGTAGCCGCGGGCCTGGTTTCGCTGACCGGCATCGACCGTGAAGCGTGGCCCACCACGCCCTTCTACCACATTGAAGTGTCGATGGCCTATCCAGGCGCCACGCCGGAGGAGATCGAGGAGTCGATCGTCGTCAAGATCGAGGATCAGGTCAGCGGACTGGATGACGTGAAGGCGGTCAAGTCCGTGGCGGCCCCGGGAATCGCGTCCGTGCGGGTTCAAATGGATTCCGGTACGGACATGGCGCAGGCGTTGAACGATATCGAGTCCGCGGTCAATCGCATACAGTCTTTCCCGGCCGGTGCCGATCGTCCCAGTTTCCGGGAGATGGACAACCGCATGAGCTTGATGCGGCTCATCGTCTACGGCGACGTGTCCGAGCGCTCGCTGAAGGAATTGGCGTATCAGATCGAGGATAAACTCACGGTGCTTCCGTCCGTGTCCCAGGTCGACGTCAGCGGCGTTCGGAAATACGAAATCTCCATCGAGGTACCGCTCCATCGGCTGAGCGCCTTTGGCCTGACACTCAACGACATCGCCGATACCATCCGTCGCAGTTCATTGAACCTGTCCGCCGGCAGTATCGATACCCGGGAATCCCAGGTGCGGATCCGGACTTTGGGCCAGAACTACGACCAGCAGGATTTCGAAGATATCGTCCTGCTCAGCAGGCGTGACGGAACCGTCGTTCGTCTCGGGGATATTGCCGTGGTCCGCGACGGTTTTCAGGAATCCGACCTTATCGTCCGGCATCAGAACCATCCCGCTGTATTCGTCGAGGTGTACCGGGCCGATGGAGAACAGGTGATGGACGTCGCGACGAACGTCCGGGAACTTCTGGAAAACGAGGTGATCCCGGCACTGCCGGACGGCGTGGCCGTTACCATGTGGAATGACGAATCCCAGGTCTATGAGGAACGCGCCGATCTCCTGATCAAGAATGGAATCCTGGGACTGTTGCTGGTGTTGATCGCGCTCAGCCTGTTTCTCCAGATCCGGCTTGCGATATGGGTCGCCGCCGGCCTCGCTGTTTCGGGTATCGGCGCGCTGGCCGTCATGAATGCGTTCGGTGTGTCGATCAACGAAATCAGCCTGTTTTCCTTCGTACTCGCCATAGGGATCGTCGTCGACGACGCCATCGTCGTATCCGAGCACATTCAATACGAACGCAGCCGGGGAACGCCCGGCGTTACAGCCGCGATCCGCGGTGTACGACGGATAAAGGTGCCGTTGACTTTCGCGGTGCTCACTTCGGTGGTCGCTTTCGTCCCGCTGCTGTTCATCCCCGGCGGCATCGGTGACGTATGGCGGGCTCTGCCGGTCATCATCATCGCCATGCTATTGGTCTCCCTGGTCGAGTCGTTGCTGGTGTTACCCAACCACCTGTCCCATTTGAAGGGTCCGGAATGGGTGCCGGTAAACGTATTCGAACGTTTCTTCTCTCGAATCCAGGGTCGGGTAAACGAGTTGCTGAACCGGTTCGTGCAGGGTCTGTTGGACCGCGCGCTGCGGTTCGCGACGGATCAGCCCGCGATCACGATGGGGGGCGCCGTGGGCATGCTCGTGCTCAGCATCTCGCTGTTGCCGGCGGGCATCGTACCCACTACGCTGGCCGCTGACATCGAGGGGGATTTCGCGACAGTCGTCCTGGAGATGCCTGATGGGACGACCGCCCCGAGGACATACGAGGTGGCACAGGAACTGGAGGCCGCGGGTCATCGGGTCATGGAACGGCTCTCGAGTGGCCGGCCCGAGGATGCGCCGCCGCTGCTGAGCGGCGTTACGGTGACCGTCGGTATGGGATCGAGACTCGAAGGCGGACTCAATCCGGCTCCCACCCTCAATCCCCAGGCCAACATCGCTACCATTGAATTCAAACTCCTGAGTGCGCAGCAAAGGCAGATCTCATCCGGAGAGGTCGTGCAGGCATGGCGGGAAGAGGTGGGCGTACTTCCCTACGTGCGCGGCCTCACCTTCAGCGGCGCGGTGTTTGACCTGGGCAACCCGGTCGAGGCCGTACTGTCCCATCCGGACCCTGAACTGCTCGCCCGGATTGCGAACGACGTGGTCGACGGTCTCCGGGAAGTGGCGGGTGTCCACGACATCCGGTCGGATCACACCCCGGGCATTCCGGAAATGCAGCTTGAACTACGGCCGGAAGCGCGTACCCTGGATCTGACGCTGGAAGCGTTGGCCGGACAGACGCGCGCGGCGTTTTTCGGCGCGGATGCCGTCCGGGTCCAACGCGGCAGGGAAGAGGTCCGCGTCTACGTGCGCCTGCCCGCCGATGAGCGGAGTTCCATCACCGATATCGAAAGGTACCTGGTCCGCACGCCGGGCGGGGCCGAGGTCCCGGTCGTCAGCGTGGCCACGCTGAACCCGGGCGTTTCGCCGCCGGCCATACGGCGGAAGGATGGCCAGCGTGTCGTCACGGTCTCCGCGGACGTGGACGCCGCGGTCATCTCCGGCGACCAGGCCAACAACATCCTGGAAGGTTCGATCCTTGCGGCATTGACCGACGTGTACCCGGATCTGACCTACACGTTCGGAGGTGAACAACAACAGCAGCTCGATTCCCTGGATGCGCTGTATCGCGGGTTTGCGATCGCGCTGATCATGATTTTCGCACTGCTCGCCATCCCCTTGCGATCCTATACCAAGCCGTTCATCATCATGGCGGTGATCCCCTTCGGATTCATCGGAGTGATCCTGGGCCACTGGGTCCTTGGCGTAGCCCTGAGCGCCGTGTCCTTTCTGGGAATCTTCGGCCTGAGCGGCGTGGTCGTGAACGATTCCCTGGTCATGATTGATTTCATCGATCAGAAACGCAAGGAGGGCGACCCGATACGGACCGCGATCATCGAGGGCGCAAAGGGTCGTTTTCGTCCGATTATGCTCACTTCCCTGACTACGTTTCTAGGTTTTACGCCGCTGATTCTGGAAACCGCCATTCAGGCGCAGTTTCTGGTTCCCTTTGCCGCATCGCTCGGTTGCGGTATACTCTTTGTTACGGTTATAATCATGATGGTCGTTCCCGCGCTTTCCACCATTCATCTGCGTATGATGAAGGGAGGGCAGATCTGATGACTGAAACCAATAAAGGCACGAAGCCCCAACCGCTTACGTTGACTCAGGAACTCATCCTGATGCTGCTCAACGAGGAGACCGGCTACTTCCACCAGGTGCCCGGTTGGCATTTGCATTGCGCCGTGGTCGGTGCCGTGCTTGCGGAACTCTCACTCAGGTCCCGCATCGACACGGATGTGGAGTCCCTGTTTCTCCTCGACCAGACGCCCACGGGCAATTCCACCATCGATTTCATACTCGAGGAAATCGCGAGCGAGCCCAATCAGCAGAATACGCAATACTGGATCGAACGGCTGGCTCCCCGGGCGGAGACGATTATCGATTCGGTGCTGGATCGCCTGGTAGAAATGAAAGTCCTGGAACACCACGACGGCGAGTTCTGGACGCTGGCCCGAGTCGACTGGAAGATGGGATTGTACGAAGAGGACGAAAAGGGCACGGCGAATCAGTTCATCAGAACGCGGATCAGCCGGGCGATCTTCATGAACGAGATACCCGACCCGAGAGACGTCATCGTCATATGCCTGGTCAATACCTGTGACGTTTTTCGATTCATGTTCCAACTCGACGAAGAGTCGGAGCAGCGCATCGAGTTCATCTGCAAGATGGACGAAATCGGCCGGTCAATCGCCGAAGCAGTCTCACACAAAATGGCCAGCCCGACGCTTCGCCGGGCCGCTTTTACGCGTAAGATCCCGATGGTTTCGCTTCGTAAACTGCTGCGAAACCCGCACGTACGAGACGGCAACCTCAACGCGCTATTTGCGAGCCTGGCAGAGGAGTACGGTCCGGTGTTCAAGATCCGTCCTCCGTTCGCCAGGCCCATGGTCTTTATGGCAGGACTCGAGGTAAACCGCTGGGTGCACAAGCACGGACGCATGTACCTGAGGGCCAGGGATTACTTCAGCGAATTCGAGAAGGTCTACGGGGCATCCGGCCTCTTGCCTTCCCTGGACGGCGCCGATCACTTCCGGCTTCGCAAGTCCCTGTCGCCAGCGTATTCCCGCGGGAGACTGGGAGGGCAGTTGGGCCAGCTCTACCAACATGCGCGCCGTCACATGGCAAGCTGGAACGTCGGAGACGCCTATACCGCTTCGACCATGTGCCGCCGGATGATCAACTCACAACTTTCGCCCCTGTTTATCGGCGTCGATTCCCAGGACGTCCTGGACGATCTGATGAAGTTCAAGGAACGGGCGCTCAGCGTGCACGTCGCCAGGATCCTGCCTAAATTCACGCTGAACACCCCGGGCATGAAACGGCGGGCGAAAGCCCTGGATACGCTGATGGAACGAATAGAAGGCGTCCATACCCCTGCCCAACGGGCCGACAGCCCGCGGGACCTCGTGGACGAGTACCTCAGCCTCCACGCAAGCGACCCGCAGTTTCTCCCTGAATCCAACCTGCGGTTTTCCTTTTCCGCGGCGTTGATTGCCAGCGTGTACCTGGGCGATATGTATAGCCTTGTGGTATACGCCATGGTGTCACAGCCTGCGCTCTACGAGAAAATCCGAGAGGAATCCGATGCCTTGTTCGGGAACGGCGATCCGGAAGCAGAGGCGCTCGCACCACCCGCGATCGACGTTACGCACCGCTTCCTCATGGAGTGCATGCGCATGTACCCGATCGTGCCCATGTCAATTCGAAACGTAATGAACGTGTGTGTTTTCGACGGGTACGAACTGCCCCTGGGAGAACGGCTCCATATCGCGCCGACCGCCACGCATTACATGCGCGACATATTTCCCGACCCGTACAAATTCGACATCGACCGCTATCTGCCGCCGCGCCACGAACATCGCAGTCCCGGATACGCTCCGTACGGACTGGGCACGCACATGTGCCTCGGCACCCGTTGGATGGAACTGCAACTGGCGGTCAACCTGCTGTTGCTGGCGCATTACTTCAGGCTCGAAATGTCGCCCGCAAACTTCAAGCTCAAGTTCAATCCGTTTCCCTCTTTGAAACCGAGCAAGAAGCTGAAATTCGTCATCACCGAGCAGAGACGCGAGTTGCCTGTCTGAAGCCGTTGAGACGAATTCCAGGGGAGATGTCACCGTATTGAAACTGGGTAAACTGTCCAGAGATCTGCGTGAGGCTTACCGGGGAACGGGCGTCAAGGGTCGTGTCCGGCACTTCGACGGCTGGATCGCGCGGTCGGCCCGGTCGGCCCGGTCGGCCCGGTCGGCCCGGGCGGCGCCGGAATCCGACGGCACGGGCGGATACGACCATGCGTCAACGGTGCAAGAGTACTATGATCTTTGCAGCGGATTCATGGTGTGGGGTTGGAACGAATCCCTGCATTTCGTACCACTCACACCCGATGAGAGCCTGGAAGAATCCATCGTCCGTCATCAGCGGTTGATGATCTCGAAGCTGGACTTGAAGCCGGGCATGACGGTGGTGGACGTTGGTTGTGGGGTCGGCGGCCCTATGCGCCGCGTCGTCCGTGAGACCGGTGTCAAGGTCGTCGGTATCAACATCAGTGAAGTCCAACTCAAACAGGCAAGGAAGTTGAACGCCGAGGCGGGAATCGGCCACATGGTCGATTATGAGGCATGCAGCTTCATGAATATGGACGGCATCGAGGACGGGACGTTCGACAGGGGCTATGCCATCGAGTCGACGTGCCACGCGCCGGACAAGGTACGCGCGTTCGAGGAGATATACCGCGTACTCAAACCGGGCGCGCTGTTCTGGGGCCAGGAAATGTGCCTGACCGACAAGTTCGATCCGGAAGACGCCAGCCACCGTGCTATTGAGCAGGAACTCCGGCGTGGTATTGCACTGAACGACATCGCGACGTTCGAAGAAGTGAATCGCGCGCTTGAAGCGGCGGGATTCCACGTCATTGAAGGAAAGGACCGGGACATCCAGGAAGGACCGTCCACGCCCTGGTATCGTACCATGGATAGTCGTCACGGCACGTTGGGGAATACGCTGCGCAGGCTTCCATGGGGCCGTAAAGCCATCATCGCGGGATCGAAGATGGCCGAAATGCTGCGTCTGCTACCGAAGGGTTCATCGGAAGTCGTCCGGCTCCTTGATCGCACCGCGGACGCCTATGTTTCGGGTGGCAAGACAGGTATCTTCACACCGCTGTACTGTTTCCTGGCTCGCAAACCTCTTTAGACCCGAATAAACAGAGATGGCAAGATGACACTTTCGCGATTTGCGCGTCTCGCTACGATCGGGGCGCTCGTGCTTCTTGTGTGCTGCCTTGCTGTCGTGGCCACTGCAGACGCTCAGTCCGGTGGGGATGCCCAGCCCGACGTGAACGCTCAGTCCGGTGCGGACGGCCAGTCCGACGTGTATGCCGAGCCCGGTGCGGATGCCGAGTCTGACGTGAATGCCGAGTCCGGTGCGGACGCCCAGCCCGATGTGAACGCTCAGTCCGGTGGGGATGCCCAGCCCGACGTGAACGCTCAGCTTGGTGCAACCGCCCAGTCAAGCGTGAACGCGCAGCCGATCGACAACGCGCGAACCGCTTTCGAGGAAGGCCGTTTTCTCGAGGCCGCGGATCTGGCGGAAGCGGTCGGGACGTCCGTGGGATTCGCCCTGGCGGCGCAATCGCTCGCGGTGTACGGCCACTACGTTGCGGCCAGTGATGACCGGAAGGGGTTCTTTGAACGTGCGATGAAACTCGGCGAGGAGGCGGTGCGCGCCGATTCGACCAATAAAGAAGCGTATTACCAGTCCGCGCACGCCGTTGGCCGGTATGCGCTGACCGTCGGCACGTTTACGGCGCTTCGCCGGGGCCTGGCGGGCAGGGTCCGTGGACTGCTGGAATCCGCGCTTGCCATCGATCCCGACTTCGCCGATGCGCACATGGCCTTCGGGGGCTGGCATGCCGGTATAGCCCGGGCCGGGCGCGTAGCCCGGTTCCTGTACAAGGGGAACCGCGAGAGCGCGGTCATCCATTACGAACGGGCGCTGGAACTCGCGCCGGACTCGATGATCGTCCTGCTGGAATACGCGCTCAAGTTACCCGAACTCGATAACGAGGGCGGCCGGGAGCGTGCCGGGGAATTGCTGTCGAAGGCGGCCGGACTCCCGGCGCGGGACGCCTTCGAAGCGCTCATCCATCAGGATGTGCTGGAGACCCTGGCGGTACACGAGAACGGCCGGTAGTTCATCGGGCAGCGTAGAACTGACGGCAATAACGCCGGTACAGGCCGATGGGGCCGTCGGCCTTGCACAGCCGGGGCGGCGTGCGAAACTGCTTTCGTTCCCAGATCACCACGTCCTGCAGCACATCCCGCTTCTGCTGCGAAAGAAGGATCTGGTTCATCAGTCGCCGGCGCAGCTTCGACGGCAGGAATCCCAGGCCGGAGACGAACCGCCGCGGCTTCCGGATCTCCCGCAATTGGCTGACCAGCACGAGGTCGATGTACTCGCCGTCGACCGGGGTCGGGAGGACCCAGAGCCTTGCGTGCATATCGATGGTCTTCTCATGGATCTCCACGTAGGAGTATCCCAGTCCGTGGATGTGCGTGACAGCCGAGACCTCGTAGACCATGTCCGTAACGCCCAGGACGCTGCGGACGCGCTTGAAGTCGAAACAACTCTTCAGGTAGGCGCCTTCCACCGTGACTGATCCGACCGGGTTTACGTTGTCGTAGCCGTGCACGTAACGCAGGTGGCCGATGTCCACGGAGTTCTCCGCGGTTTCCTGGGGGTGACTGCGAAACCGGAGGGTTCGGTAACCCAACTTGCCCCACGCGCTGCCGGTCGGCGGGTCGTCCGGCAGGTACCAGTGCGCGGACCGTCCGCCGAGTCCGTACCAGGCGAAGACCATGCCGAGGATCTCCCGGGTCTCGTACACGGCCAACCGAGCAGCTTTCGGCGCCGGAGCGTTGGGCGTCGCGACGCATTGCCCGGTCGTATCGAACTCGAATCCGTGGAACGGGCAGACCAGGCGGCCGTCGCACACCTTGCCGCCGACCTTCGGCCCCAGGTCGGAACCCAGGTGCGGACACACGGCTTCGGCCACGCAGACCCGGCCTTCCTCGTCGCACCAAGCGACGATATCCTCCCCCATCCACTGCTTCTCGATCAGGTTTTCCCGCTGCAGCGTTTCGCGGGTCGTGACCAGGTACCAGCCTTCCGGGAACGGATGAAGCCCATCATTGGCCTGGCTGTCGTTGAGCCCAGTATCCGCGTCGGCCGTCAGCGTTGCGATCGTTTCGGATGAATGCAAGGCCATTCCTCCAGCGGTCTACCGCGGTCCGAGGGCATTCGTCGGCGGATCGAAGGATCGCCGTGTCAGGATGCGCGGCGTCGGTCTTGACTGTAAGTATTATAACTACAAGGCGTTAACGCGACAAGCAGGATTTGTCCGAAGCTGGTGGCGAGAGGATTGGATCAGGCGAAATCAGGCCCGGCTTCCGGTGGCCCGGCTTCCGGTGGTACCGCGCGCACCGGTCGGACGTGCGCCGACAGGACATTGGAAGGTCCAATCGAAACCGGGCCGTGCTCAACCCTTCGCCTTCCTGAATCGCCCGCCATGCAGTATCCGTCCGTAGTAATTGAACATCCGCCTGGCCTCGGTGTCGTCGAAGGGATAGTCTGCGCCGATCTGCCGGGCGGCGGCGAGGCCGGTCACGAAGCAGGTCTCCTGGCTGTTCACCAGGGTGTGGGCGCCGCAGTGCCAGGTACGCCGCCTGCCCTGGATGAATCGGAACAGTTGGATGAGCCAGGCGACGTGGCGCACGTCGTGCACGATGTGCTGGAACCAGCACTTCTTGACGATTTTCTGCGCATCGATCGGACTGACCGGGTTGTAGGTCACCAGGCAGGGTTTGTCGGACCGACTGACCCACGGTTGCTGGTTGTGCATGATGTAGGTGATCTCGTAGTTGTCCGGCCTGGCGCCGTACTGTTCGATATGATTGCTCCGCGTTTCCAGCGGTCTGACTTCGTTCTCCGGAAGGACGGATGCGTCCGAGTGCACGACCGTGTGGTTGTGGAGTTCGCTCTCATAGCGAATCGACGACAGTATGTAGCGCTCCAGGAACGTGGGCCGGTCGAGCAGCATCAGGGTCTGGTTCGCGTTGCAGGCGAAGATCACCTCGTCGAACGTCTCCTCCACGCCGTCGGCGTCCTCGACCACG
>JAPPBT010000086.1 GCA_026702745.1 Gemmatimonadota bacterium | reverse complement strand
CGCCTCCTCGGTCAACGCGTGCACCTGATCGTTGTACGCTTCATATGCCGGGCTTTCCAGCCAGAAGGTCATCGCCGTCTCGGGAAAAACGATGAAATCGGGATCCTGGGGCACTATCGACCGCGTCAGATCCCGGTACACGTCCACGGTACGCTGAAGCTCTTCTTCCGACCACTTTATGCCCTGTTCCTTGCTGCCCTGGACCACGGCCACTTTCACCGGGGGGGTCATCCGCTCCAGGGCGCGTGCCTGGGAAATCGACCACCAGCCGTACCCCGTCGCGCCGATCAGGACCAGCCAGGCCAGCGCCATGGCGATCACCGGCGCGCGCCAGGCGGTGCGCTCGCGAAGGGCGATGAAGACCATGGCCAGCGTAGCGTTCAACAGCATGACCAGGAAGCTCACGCCGTACACGCCTGTGAAATTCGAAATCTGTATGACGGGTAGGACCAGGTACTGCGAGTAACCCAGCAGTTCCCAGGGGAACCCTGTGAATAAATAGGTCTGGATGTATTCCAGCGCCGTCCACAGGGCGGCCGCGAACAACGGGAATAGGGGGGACTTCCAGTCGGCCCGGGCAGCATACAATCCGAAGATGAAGGCGTACAGGGCGATGACGAGGGCCACGCCCGCCATGCTGACCAGGCCCAGGGCCAGGTTCAGGCCCCCGAAGTTCATGACGGTTTCCCGGATCCAGTACACCTTGGCGACGCCTGAAACGAAGGCGAAAACCAGGGAGATCAAGGCCACTTTGGACAAGGACCCGTTTCGTCCGGCGTCGTGCAACGCGATCATGACCGGCACGAAAGCGACCCAGGCCAGGGGCCACAAGTCGAATTTGGGTATGCTCAGGTAGATGAACAGGGCGGAACAGAGGGCGAGCCCGAAACCGGCGATCGGCGTTGTGACGTGAAGTCGCTGCAGCAGGACCATGGAGGTCATCTCTAGGGGGGATTCATGGGTCGTTTTACGTGACTGAAATCAACACGCATTTCGGGAGGCTGTCAACTTAAAGTAGCGGCGCAAAGCCGGTATGCCGGAGCCAAAGTGGTTGACCGTTCGCCGTGCCGGCATCTACATTTCAGCCGTCTCCGCGCCGGTGTTTTCCGGCCGGCGATTCCTTGCCGGCGATTCCTGGCTGGCGTCTCCCGGCCGGCGATTCATGGCCGGCGTCTCCCGGCCGGCGATTCATGGCCGGCGTCTCCCGGCCGGCGATTCCTGGCCGGCGTCTCCTTGCCGGCGATTCCTGGCTGGCGTCTCCCGGCCGGCGATTCATGGCCGGCGCCAGACGCTGCCGTAAGAACCTGCCGACTTTACGGAGACAGGATCCGGATTGAAGTTTAGACAGCAGGCACGATGGCAATCAGCAGGCAGGATGACAATCAGCAGGCAGGATGACAGTCAGCAGGCAAGATGACGGGGAGTCTTTAGCACTTGGACGCCTTGCGAATGGCCGTGATCGGCGTTGGACGACTCGGTGAAGCCCACGCCAGGGTGCTTGCGGGCATGCCCGGTGTGCGGCTATGCGGCGTGTATGACGTACGCGGAAAACGGGCGGATGAGGTCGCCCGTCGATACGGCACGACAGCGTTCGACAGCCTGTCGCGCATCGCGGAGGAAGCAGACGCGGCCACCGTGGTCGTGCCCACCACTGCCCACTGCGAGGTGGCGTCGTTCACCCTTGCTCAGGGCTTGCATACCTTCGTTGAGAAACCGATCGCCGCGACCGTAGCGGAAGCCGACCGGCTGATCGATCTGTCGGAATCCCGGGACCTTGTGCTTCAAGTCGGACACATCGAGCGGTTCAACGGCGCTTTCCGGGCCCTCGAAGGCATGGACATCGCCCCCGGGTTCATCGAAGCGCATCGCCTGGCCTCCTTCGACCCCAGGGGAACGGACGTGTCCGTCGTCCACGATCTCATGATCCACGACATCGATCTCATCCTGCGTCTGGTCCGTTCTGATCTGGAGTCGGTGGACGCCACGGGCGTCGCCGTAATTTCCGACCAGGTGGACATCGCTAACGCCCGAATGCGGTTTGCCGATGGATGCGTGGCCAACGTCACGGCCAGCCGTATCTCGCTGAAGAAAATGCGTAAACTGCGGATCTTTCAACGCGACCATTACGTTTCGATGGACTTCCTGGCGGGCGAGAGCGAGATTTACCGGCTGATCGACGATCCCGGACAGGCCGGAGCACGGGGACTGAAGATCCCCGTAAACACCGGCGATGGACGCGTCCGCCATATCACACGGCAGAAGACCTCGAAGGACCGGAGCGAACCGCTTGAATCCGAACTCGCCTCCTTCGTCGCGGCGGTGCGCGGCGACACGCCGGCGCCCGTGACCGGTTTCGACGGCCGCGAAGCCCTGCGCGTCTCCCTGGCGGTCATCGAACAGATTGAAGCCGGCAGCCGGTAACGCCAGCGAGCGCCGAACGGACCAGCATCCCCGCGCATCGAGGAAGCGAAGCCCGCACCAGCCTGCAGACCGGACATTAAACACCGAGGAGGTTCAGCTTCAGCATGGATATCCGCGCCGCCGTCTTCGCGGCTCGAAGCTATACGCCCATCCCGCTCCTGGCCGCGGTCCTGATCATGGCCGAACCCGGCCCGAGGACCTTCATCGCCGGTGGGCTGCTGGTGCTTATGGGGGAATCCATTCGCCTGTGGGCCGTGGGTTACGCGGGCTCCGCCACCCGTACCCGCCACGTCGGAGCGCCATCGCTCATCACCAACGGACCCTATGGCCGGGTACGCAATCCACTGTATGTCGGCAACTTCGTGCTGAGTCTCGGCCTGTGCGTCATGGCCTGGGCCTGGATGCCCTACATGATCGGGGTCTTCATTGCCGCCTTCGGAATACAGTACGGTCTCATCGTATCGCTGGAGGAGGAAAGCCTGCGGAAGACATTCGGTGCGCAATACGTAGCCTACCTCGCGGCGGTACCCCGTTTCCTGCCCCGAATCACTGAATACACCGCGGGAAAACCGGCGCTTTATGATTTCGGCGCCGCCCTGCGCAGCGAGAAACGGACCTTCCAATCCACGGCTGTGGTGGTAGCCGCCATCGCCGCGCGCTGGTATTGGGGCTAGTCCGGGTCGGACCAGGTGGGCATTACCGGTTTGTTTCCGTTCGGCTGATGCCGTTCAGGGACCGTTCATGGATCGTGCACCGAAGGGGATCGCCGTTTTGCTCGGGATGACGGGGCGACGCCGGGTCCGCCAGGCCCGCTGATCCAGTCGGGTCAGTCGAATCCGTCGGGTCTACGCGGTCCGACTGCTCCTCCGAATCGGCAGCGGCGCCGGCGCTTTTCCGCTTGTCGGGCAGCTTCTGGACGCTTACGCCCGTGGTCCCATGTAGCAGACTGAGCAAGGCGACAAGTACCACGAGGAGGACGACCGGCCACCAGGGTACGTTCGACAGCATCCGCATCGAGTCCGGTCCGGAATGGAACAGCAAACCGTAAAGCAGGATGGGACCGAGGATGATCAGCAAGGCAACGCCTACGACGCAGACCACCTGGGACCAGGCCGGATTGCGCTGAAGAAAACGCGTTATGCTCGATACTCCGTGTGCTCTTTTCATGGGTCGTTTCCGTGTAACGAACGTGTACATTGGCATCCGTTTCCCATCTCTCACCGGGGTGGATGCACATATGTTCAAAAAGCCAATCGTTAGGGCCAGGTGAAGGTTCGCCGGGGCCGGAAAGCGCGGCGGTGCACGCGCCGGATCACACTGCCGAACACTCGCCGGCTAGCAGGCGGGAACCTCTTGACAATCCCGATCCCCGCGTCTACTGTAACAGGTCGAACCTGACGACAATCTCTTGAACGACTTTCGGCAACTCGCCATTGCATTGAGGAATACGTGACTCGCACCGCCACGGTAACGCGCGAAACCCTGGAAACACGCATCGAACTGACCCTGACCCTCGAGGGCGAAGGCCGCCTCACCGGAGAAACCGGCATCGGATTCTTCGACCACATGCTGGGCAGCTTCGTCAAGCACGGCGGTTTCGACCTCGATCTTTCCTGCACCGGCGATCTGCATATAGACGATCATCACACGGTGGAAGACTTGGGGATCTGCCTGGGACAGGCCATCGCCCGGGCGATCGGCGACGGATCCGGCATTACGAGATTCGGCCACGCCTACGCCCCCCTGGACGAAGCGCTTGCTCGGGCCGTCTTCGACGTAAGCGGCCGCGCCCACCTGGAATTCGACGCCGATTTCTCGCGGTCCTCGGTCGGCGATTTCAGCACGGAAATGGTGCGGGAGTTCTTCGGGGCCCTCGTGCATCACGGACGCGTCACCCTGCACGTCACCCTGCTCTCCGGCGTGAACGCCCATCACCAGGTCGAGGCGGTCTTCAAGGCGGCGGCCAGGGCGCTGCGCCAGGCCGTGGCGATGGACGAACGGGTATCCGGCGTGCCGTCCACCAAGGGCAGTCTCTAGCCGCCATAGCATACGCGAGTAACCATGCACATCGACGAGCTGGACACTCCCGCCTACGTGGCCGACCTGGACCTGATGGAACGCAACATCGCGTCCATGGCGGAGCACTGCCGGAATCTCGACATCGGCCTTCGATGCCATACCAAGAGCCATAAAATCCCGGAAATCGCCCACCGGCAGGTCAAGGCCGGCGCGATCGGCATTTGCTGCCAGAAACTCGGCGAGGCCGAAGTCATGGCCGCCGCCGGTATTGAGAACATCCTGATCCCCTACAATATCGTCGGTCCCCGCAAGGTGGAACGCCTGACCCGTGTCGCCAAACGGACCGAGATCATCGTGGCCGTCGATGACGAAATCACGGCCCGCGGCATTTCTGCCCAGGCCGAAAAAGACGGCTGCCGGGTCAACGTGATCATCGAACTCGATACGGGCACACAGCGTTGCGGTGTGCAGTCGCCCGAAGCGGCGGAATCGTTGGCCGAACGCATCATGGACCTCCGTGGGCTCGTCTTCAAAGGCGTCATGGTCTTCCCCAGCCATCCCGAGGCCAGGGATTTCCTGGCGGAAACGATCGAACGGATCACCGGGAAGGGGATCCCACTCGAGATCATCAGCGGGGGCGGCACCGGTGGCGAAGAAAACTCCAAAGATATGGGCTGCACCGAGACCCGCAGCGGGTCCTACATCTGGGAGGGGATGAGCCGCATCGGCAACTCGGGCATGCTCAACCCTGAACGTTGCCCCTGCCGCATGATCTGCACCGTGGTGAGCGCACCGACCCCGGACCGCATCATCATCGACGGCGGCATGAAGACCTTCGCCAGCTATCCGCCCACGCCCTACGGCCATATCATCGAACATCCCGAAGCGGAGATCTACGGCATGTCGGTGGAACACGGCCACGTGGACGTGTCCCGCTGCGACCACCGGTTCAAGGTCGGCGAGCGCCTGTCGGTCATCCCCCTGCACCAGGAGATGGCCCTCAACCTGCATGACGAGCTCAACGGCGTCCGGGGCGACCAGGTGGAAGTCATCTGGCCCGTGGCCGGCCGGGGCCGTGTCAAGTAAACCCTGTCCGCCTGGATAAAAACGGTCATTCTGGTTAAACACAATCCGTCAGGATAAATGCAATCTGTCTGGATAAATACAATATGACTGGATAAACACAGTCCGTCTGGAAGGAGTACCAGATGTCCATTAATGGAGTAAGGGAAGTATGGAAGAGCCGCCTGGGGCTGATCATGGCCATGGCCGGCAACGCCATCGGCCTGGGCAATTTCCTGCGGTTTCCCGTGCAGGCGGCCGCCAACGGCGGCGGCGCCTTCATGATCCCCTATTTCGTCGCCTTTCTGGTCGTGGGCATCCCCATGATGTGGGTGGAATGGAGCGTGGGACGGTTCGGCGGGAAGCACGGACACGGCACGACGCCGGGCATCCTGTACCGGCTGTGGAAACACCCGGCCGCCAAGTACATCGGCGTGCTCGGCATCGCGGCGCCGGTGGCCTTCGCCCTGTACTATTCCTACGTGCAGTCCTGGACCCTGGCCTACAGTTTCTTCTCCCTGACCGGCCAGTATTTCGGGATCTCCTCCCAGGAGGAGATGGGCGCGTTCCTGAGCAGTTTCCAGGGCGTCACCGATAGCGCTTACTTCAGCAGTGTCGCCACCGCCTACATCTTCTTCCTCATCAATCTCGGCATCGTCTTCTGGGTACTGAGCCGGGGCGTGGTAAGGGGCATCGAAACCCTGGCCAAGTTCGCCATGCCCATGCTGCTGATCTTCGCCATCGTGCTGGTAGCCCGGGTCCTGACTCTCGGGACCCCCGATCCAGCCTTTCCCGATCGCAGCGTCATGGCCGGTTTCGCCTGGATCTGGAACCCGGACCTCAGCCGTCTTTCCGAAGGCAGCGTGTGGCTCGCGGCCGCGGGACAGATCTTCTTCTCCCTCGGCATTGGCATCGGCAGCATGCAGTGTTACGCGAGTTACGTCCGCGCCCGTCAGGACGTCGCCCTCACAGGGTTGACCACCTCCATGAGCAACGGCTTCGCCGAGGTGGTGCTGGGCAGTTCCATCGCCATACCGGTTGCCGTGGCCTTCTTCGGCGTCACCGCCACCGAGGCGATCGCGACGGGCGGCTCCTTCGACCTGGGCTTTCAGTCCATGCCGCTGATTTTCCAGCAGCTCCCCCTGGGTCAATTCATCGGCACGCTCTGGTTCGGTCTGCTCTTCTTCGCGGGGATTACGTCGACGGTGGCCCTCACGCAGCCGCCTATGGCGTTCCTGCAGGACGAAATGGGCTGGCCGAGGAAAAAGGCAGCCCTCTTCGTGATCTCGTTCCTGTTCATCTTCGGCAACTTCATCGTCTTCAACATCGAGCACGGCGTCATCGACGAGCTGGATTTCTGGATCGGGACCGTGGGGCTGGTGGTCTTTTCCTTTCTCGAAATCATCATCTTCGCCTGGATATTCGGCATGGATAAGGCCTGGGAGGAGATCAACGAAGGCGCGGCCATCCGGATACCGCGGATTTTCTACTACATGATCAAGTACGTGACGCCGGTCTCGCTGGCGATTCTGCTCGTCGTGTGGACCTACCAGGCCGGTTTCGACCTGCTCCTGTTGCGCAACGCCAATCCCGAAGACATTCCTTACCTGCTGCTCACCCGGGGAATCATCGTCTTATTGATCCTGGTCGGCGTGCTGCAGGTACGGCGCGTTTCGAAGAACTGGAAATAACACTGTGGCAACGCCCGTGAGCGCGGTGAACGAAAACCACCAGAGCGTCGGCCTTCCTCGGGGTATCGTGCGCCTTAGTAGAAACGAGAATCCCCTCGGGCCTTCTCCCGGCGTCATCGAAGCGGTGAAATCGCGCAGCGATCAGATCAACCGCTACGAAGACCCCGACCATATCGACCTCTTCCGCAAACTGGCCGAACTGCACGGTGTACCGCACGACGAGAAGCTTTCGCTGCCTGGCCTGGATTCGGAGGATACCTGGATCCGCGTGGGCGACGGCGCCGAGCACCTGATGCACGCCATCGCGCGGGCCTTCCTCGCTCCGGGAGACGAGGTGGTCGAGCCTCATCCCGCCTTCGGTTTGATGGTCCGGTACGGGGAGGATATCGGAGCCCGGTCCGTGCGGACCACCCTGACGCCGCGGTACGAGTACGACCTGGATGCCATGGCCGCGGCCGTCAACGAACGGACCCGCATGGCCGTCATCACTAACCCGAACAATCCAACGGGCACCGTCGTCACCCACGACGCGCTGTCGCGCTTCATCGATGATCTGCCCGACCGCGTAATCGTCCTGCTGGACGAAGCCTACATCGACCTGGTGGAAGACGGCGCCTGCGCCGACGGCAGCGCCCTGGTTCGAGCACACGAGAACGTCCTCCTGGTGCGGACCTTCTCCAAGGGTTACGGCCTGGCGGGCTTCAGGCTGGGCTACGCCGTGGCCCAGCCCCAAATGATGGCGCGCGTCCGCCGGTTCCACGGGGGATCACCCAGCGCCCTGGTGCTGACCGCCGCCTGTGCGGCGCTTGACGATCCGGACCACGTGATCCGCTCCAGGAAGGCCGCGAGCGCGTCCAAGGCGATCTATTACGAGACGTGCGACGCCCTCGGGCTGGCGTTCGTCCGCAGCGAGGCGGCCTTCGTACTGATTGAAGTGGGTGACGCGAAAGCGGTGACGCAGGCGCTGGCCGAACGGCGCATTATCGTCATCAACGCCGAGGCTTCCTGGGGCATTCCAGGCATGATCCGCGTTTCCTACGGCAACGAGGCGGAAAGCCGGATCTTCACCGGGGCCCTGCGGGATATACTGGGCTGAAGTCTCCGGCCATGGCGCATATCCCGGCCCCAAGACGCGACACGCCGGTTCCGCCAAATCGAAACAAGATCAGAAAGGCACGCAATGGCCGTATCCGAACTGTGCTTCACCCCGGCGACTGATCTGGCCCGCATGATCCGCCGCAAGGACGTGTCCGTGACGGAGGTCATGGAGGCCCATCTGGCCCAGGTCGACCGGGTGAATCCCGCTGTGAACGCCATCGTCACCTATCATCCCGACCAGGCGCTGGACGGCGCCCGGAAGGCCGACGAGGCCATCGCGCGAAACGAGGCGCGGGGGCCCCTCTTCGGTCTGCCCATCGCCCACAAGGACCTGGTACTGACCAAAGGCGTGCGGACGACCTACGGTTCGCCGATCTTCCGCGATTTCGTACCGGGCCAGGACGAGCTGATCGTGGAGCGGCTGAAGAAGGCGGGGGCGATCTCCTTCGGCAAGACCAACGTGCCGGAGTTCGGCGCGGGTTCCCAGACGTTCAACCCGGTCTTCGGCGCGACGCTGAATCCATACGACACGACCCGGACCTGCGGCGGCAGCAGCGGTGGCGCCGCCGTGGCCCTGGCCTGCGGCATGCTGCCCATCGCCGACGGCAGCGACATGGGCGGTTCGCTGCGCAACCCGGCCAACTTCTGCAACGTGGTGGGGATGCGCTCCGCGCCGGGACGCGTGCCGCGATGGCCGTCCGTCAACGCCTGGGGCAGGCTCAGCGTCCAGGGTCCCATGGCCCGGACGGTGGCGGACGCCGCGCTCATGCTCAGCACCATAGCGGGACCCGATCCCCGTGCGCCCCTTGCGATCCGGGAGCCGGGACAGTCCTTCGCCATGCCACTTGAACGCGACTTCAAGGGGGTGAGCGTCGCCTGGAGCATGGACTTCGGTGGGCTGCCCGTGGATCCCGACGTTACCACGGCCATCGAGGCGAAGCGCGGGGTTTTCGAGGATCTGGGCATGACCGTCAAATCGGGCCAGCCCGATTTCGCCGAAGCCGACGAGGTGTTCAAGACGCTGAGGGCGTGGAGCTTCATCCAGGGATACGGCGACCTCCTCGAGACCCATCGCGACCAGATCAAGGACACGGTCATCTGGAACCTCGAAGCCGGATTCGCCCTGACGGGGCCGCAGATCGCCCGCGCGGAGGTGGACCGCACCACCCTGTACCACCGGGTCCGCAGCTTCATGGAACACCACGAGTTCATGGTCTTCCCCGTCAGCCAGGTCCCGCCCTTCGACGTGAATACGCCCTACCCCACGGAGATCGACGGCGTGCAGATGGAGACCTACATCGACTGGATGAAGTCGTGCTACTACGTCACCGTCACCGGGCTGCCCGCCATATCCGTTCCATGCGGATTCACGTCCTCGGGCCTTCCCGTGGGACTGCAGATCGTCGGACGGCACGAGGACGAACTCGGCGTCCTTCAACTCGCCCACGCCTTCGAACAGGCGACCCGGACCTGGAAGAGACGCCCGCCTGTGGTCGAGGCTTGAGCACATCCATGTCCACCAGGGCGGAAATCGTCATCTGCGGCGCGGGCATTGCCGGCGTGTCTGCCGCCTATCATCTCGTCGTTCGTCGCGGCGTGCGGAACGTCGTGCTCGTCGACGAACGGCCGCCGCTCTCCCTTACAAGCGCTTACGGGACCGAGGCGTACCGGAACTGGTGGTCCGATGCGCCCATGTTCCGGTTCATCAGCCGGAGCATCGACCTGATGGAGGAACTGGCGGCGGAAAGCGGGAACGCGGCCCGAATGAACCGCAGGGGCTACGTTTTCCTGACCGGCGACCAGCGCCGCATCCCGGTGCTTGAAAAAGAGGCGGAAAAAGTGGCCGGCCTGGGCGGCGGCGTCCTGCGCGTTCACCGCGACGGCGGATCCTACGAACCTTCCAAGCCGGAGGGATTGAAGCCGGATCTGACGGGCGCAGACCTCGTTCAGGATACGGAGACAATCACAAGGCTGTTTCCCTTTCTAGTGGACGACACGGCCGCCATGCTGCACGTGCGCCGCTGCGGCTGGATGGACGTCCCATCGCTCGGCCGGTGGATGCTCGACCGCATCGCCTCCGTGGGTGGCAGGATCGTCAGGGACAGGATCACGAGCGTCGCCACGCGGAACAACCGGATCACGGGCGTTAGAATGGAATCCGGAACGGTCCTCGAAACCGGAAAGCTCGTCCTCGCCGCGGGACCACTGATCGGGGAGGCCGGCCGGATGCTGGACCTGGATGTACCGGTATTCATGGAACTGCACGGCAAGATCATCGTGGAGGATACGGCCGGCGTCCTTCCGCCCGACGCGCCTATGTTGATCTGGACGGATCCGGTCGAACTGGTCTGGGATGGCGACGAACGACAGAGACATGCCGCCGATCCAGCCACCCGCTACCTCGTCGAACCCTTTCCCGCGGGACTCCACATCCGTCCCCGCTACCGGGACGGAAAGCAGACATTTCTGGGCATTTGGACCTATGACATCGCGCCACGAGAGGCGGTGTTCCCACTCGCTTTCGATCCGGCCTATCCGGTGATCGTCCTGCGTGGGCTCGCCCGGATGATCCCCGGCATGAAAGCGTATTTCGATACAGCGGATGCACTGACGGTCGACGGCGGCTACTACTGCAAGACCGCGGACAACCGGCCGCTGATCGGTCCGCTGCCCATCGAAGGCGCCTACATAGCTGGTGCGCTGTCCGGCTACGGCGTGATGGGTTCGCAGGCGGCGGGTGAACTGGTCGCCGCGCATGTGACAGGCGGGGATTTGCCGGACTACGCGCAATCCTTCTCTTTTAGTCGTTTCGACGGTCTTTCGGCCGCTGATATGGCCCACATGCGGAGTGCGACAAGCGGGCAGTTATGACTGGCCGGATCGCGGCGCATGTACCATGGGAATCCCGATGAACGCTTTGATGATCCAGGGAACGGCCTCGGGCGTCGGCAAATCGCTGCTGACCGCCGGATTGTGCCGGTTGCTCGCCCGTTCCGGGGTGAAAGTGGCTCCCTTCAAACCGCAGAACATGAGCAACGCGTCTTCCGCCTGTCCCTCCGGCGGCGAAATCGGACGCGCCCAGGCTCTGCAGGCCTTCGCATCGGGTATCGAACCCACCGTGGACATGAACCCCGTCCTGATCAAGCCGGAGGCCGACAACCTGGCGCAACTGGTCGTGGGCGGCAAGGTGCGTGGCAAGCTCATGGCCGGTCGGTTCAAGGAAGACCGGGGCGGACTGATGCCAGAAGTGCTGGCGGCGTTCGACCGGTTGCGCCATGCCCATGACTGGGTCGTCGTGGAAGGCGCGGGATCGCCGGCGGAACCCAATCTCCGCGAGGGAGACATCGCCAACATGGGTTTCGCCCGGGCGGCCGGTATCCCAGTATGGCTGGTCGGAGACATCGACCGCGGGGGCATTTTCGCCGCGCTGCTCGGTACGATGACGGCCCTGGAAGCGGAGGACCGCAGGCTCGTGGAGGCAATGATCGTCAATCGATTCCGGGGCGAAGCGTCCCTGCTGGGCGACGTATTCCAATGGCTCGAAACCCGGGCGGGCACGACCGTACTTGGTTGGCTACCGTACTTTCAGGATCTGGGACTCCCCGAAGAAGACACCCCCTACACGGGCATGGATCGTTCGCGGCGTGCCGCGATTCCCGGCGATGGCCTCAAGTTGCGCGTCGCCGGCATCCACTATCCGAGAGCGAGCAATACGGCCGACCTGGATCCCTTCCTGCACGACCCGAAGGTGGATTTTGCCTGGCTGCGCGACCCCTCGGAACTGACCGGGCCGCATGGATGGGACCTGGTCGTCCTGCCCGGCTCGAAGTCCACTTCCGCCGATCTCGAATGGCTGAGGGAGCGCGGCTGGCCCGCGGCCCTCGAACGGCACCTTCGATACGGGGGATGCTTACTGGGCATCTGCGGCGGGGCGCAGATGCTCGGGAGACGTATTCTGGATCCCAGGGAGATAGAAGGACCCGCCGAAACGGAAGGACTGGCCTGGCTGCCGATCGAAACCGAGATGCAACCGGACAAGCGGGTTCATCCGTTGACGGCCCGGGCAAAATGGCCTGCTGATTTGCCGTTCACCGGGTACGAGATCCGGCACGGACGAAGCATCGAGGATCCCGAGCTGTTCCCCTTCTGCGCACGCTCCGACGACGGTCAGGTGATGGGCACGTTCATCCATGGACTCTTCGATGAAGGGAAGTACCGGGGCGCGGTACTCGAATCCTGGCTGAACTGGACGAGCAGTTCCGAAGAGCATATCACGGTCCGGTGGAACCGCGACCTGGACCGGATCGCCGACGCCATGGCCGAAAACCTGGACCTTTCGCTCCTCGCGGGCAGAATCGGGGTCGGTCTGGGTTGAAGGGTTCCTGCCGGGTGATTTTGTATTGGTCCTGTACCGGGGCATTGGTATAATCTCTCAGTTCGGATTACATGCCATGTCCAGTTGGAATGCCATGTCCAAAGTAAACGCCGCGCCTCGCACTCTACGATAGGGTTGACTCGTCCTTTACGAGATCGGAGACAGCATGCCCGCACCGCCCGCACATGACTACGACCTGCTGATCAGGGCGGGCCGCGTGTTCTGCGAAGAAACGGGCCTGGATGGGCCGGGTGCCGTGGCAGTTAAAGACGGGCGCATTGCGGCGTCCGGACCTGGAGTGGACGGATCCGCCGCCATGACATTCGATTTTCCGGATGGAGTGGCGATGCCGGGACTGGTGGACCTGCACGCCCATCCGGCCCGGGGCGGATCGCGTTACGGTGTGGACCCCGACGCCCACTTCCTGCCCCGGGGCGTCACGACCGTCATGTCCCAGGGCGACGCCGGCGCCAGCAACTGGCCGGCTTACCGGGACCATGTGATCCGGGCATGCAGGACGCGGGTGATCCTCGCCATCAACCTGTCGGTTCACGGCGAATCCCATCCGGATGCGTGCTTCCCGGACCTGGAGGCCGCGGACGTGGAGGCCTGCGAGTCGGCCATCGAATCCGGAGGAGACGCCATCTGGGGCATCGCGGCCAATACGGGCCCCAGCAACCCCACGCCGCCCAGGGAGATCATGGATCGGGCCCTGGCGGCCTCCGAACGAACCGGCAAGCCCCTGCTGGTCGGCACGCGACTGTCCAGCGACTGGTCCCTCGACGACCAGTTGCCGCTGCTGCGCGCCGGAGACGTGGTCACCTACTGCTTCAACGATTTCCCCGAAAGCGTGGTGAAGGACGGAAGGATACGGTCCTGTGTCCGCGACGCCCGGGCACGGGGCGTCCTCTTCGACATCGGCCACGGCATGGCATCGTTCAGTTTCCCGGTCGCCGAGGCGGCCATCGCCGACGGGTTCCTGCCCGATACCATATCCACCGACCAGTACAGCCGACACGTGGGGAGCGACCCGCAACACGACCTGCCCCGGACGCTGTCTAAGCTGATCGCGGCCGGCATGGCGGAGCGCGACGCCTTCCTGCGGGTGACGAGCCGTCCCGCGGAAGTCCTGGGTTTGCAAGGCGAGATCGGCACCCTGCGTGCCGGCGCCTGCGGTGACGTGGCGGTGCTGCGCTGGAACGAAAACGCGCTGCCGTTGCGCGACGTGGACGGGGTGCAGCGTCCAGGCGGTTGCTGGGAACCCGTACTCACGGCCCGGGCGGGCATCGTATGACATCGGGCCGCAGAGCACAAATCAAGCGATTCCAAGCGGATCGGCAGGCAGTCTGAGACCGGTTGCACGCTTAAGGTCCATGCTAAACACGGGAGATACCAACATGGTATACGGATCGGGAGACTACACCTATGAACTTGTCGAGGGTTGGGGGGGCGGACCCGCCGGCCGTGACCTCGGCGTGGTATCTTCCATGGCCGTGGACTCGCAGGACCGCGTGCATGTGATCGACCGGGAACCGAATCCCGCCATCGTCGTCTACGACCGCGACGGCCGGTTCCTGTACGACTGGGGCCAGGACATCTTCAAGGTGCCTCACTCCCTCTGGATCAGCGACGACGACATCATCTACATTACTGAAGTTGAACTGCATACGGTCATGACGTTCACGCTCGAAGGCAAGATACTGTCCATGCTCGGTACGTACGGCAGGCCGGGTGAACTGGGCCAGCCATTTAACTCGCCCACCTGGGCGGTACTCGGCCTGGACGACGACCTTTATGTGACCGACGGCTACGGCCAGCACTACGCGCACCGCTTCACGACGGACGGGGAGCTGCGCTGTACCTGGGGCGGTCACGGCAGCGAGGCGGGACAGTTCGATACCCCCCACTGCGTCCGCGTCGACAGGGACGGCCGGGTCCTGATCGTGGACCGGGGGAACGCTCGGGTGCAGATTTTCGATGCCGAAGGCCGGTACCTCGAATCATGGGACCATCTGCTGGCCGCGAACGACCTGTATATCGACCGGGATGACATCGTTTATCTCGCCGAAGCGCCTGGAAGAGTCAGCGTCCTCAATCTGTACGGCGAGGTCCTGTCGCAATGGGGTAACCGGGATGAAAAGGATGGGGTGTTCGTGGACGCGCCGCATGGTATCTGGGTGGATACACACGGGGACGTCTATGTGTGCGAAGTCCCCTTCGCGCACAACCGGATTCAGAAGTTCCGGCGGGTGTAGGGGAATCTTTGATTTCGCGTTGTGGGACCGCAATCAGCGCGCAGTGGTTCAGTGGAAGGAGCAACTCCATGAAGGGCATCAGTCTCCTGCTGTTGGGTCTCGTGGTCGCTTGTGTGGCGGCCTGCGGAAACGATGAAGACAGTCCCGTTTCCACGACGCCTGATCAAGGCCCTTTCGACGACGCCCCTATGATCGGAAACGTCGTCTTCAGTCCCGGAGATGTCCGTTCCACCACGCAGTGGGGCACGGATGACTATGAACTCAATGCCGCCGCTGTCAGGGGAGATACACTCGCGGTTTCTGTGTCGTATAGTGGCGGATGCAGAGCGCACCGATTCACGCTCGTAGCCGCCGAATCCTTCATGGAGTCGGATCCCGTACAACTTGATATCGCTATCGCCCACGACGCCGACGGCGACCCGTGCGAGGCCTACCCTACGGAAGACTATCACTTCATCCTCGATCCGGTCAAGGCACGGTACAAAGCGTCGTATGGGTCCGGGCCGGGCACCATCGTCCTCGGGCTCGATCGCGCGCCGGGCGGACCACTCGTTTATACATTCGACTAGAGGTAAACACCATGGCATTCGAAATACTGGACCAGGGCATGATCGCCCGCCAGCCGTCGACCGGTCCAGACGCCGTCGCGGCCTGTTCCCGCTGCGTGGTCACGGCGGATGGCGGCCTGGTCTGTTCCTTCGCCGTCCAGGAAGCCCTCGGCCGGAACGATTTCAAGCAGGTCATCGTCCGCTCTGAAGACGGTGGCGGTACGTGGACGAAGCCGGCCTACCTGTGGCCCCATCTGCACGAAGATTTCGCGCACATCGGATCAATCAGCCAGGCGCCGGACGGCACTTGCTTCATCGCGGGCATCCGCGTTCCTATTGACGAGCCGGGTGAGTCGTTCTGGCGGGACGAGACCCACGGCATCAAGCAGAACGCCATGTTCTGGGCGTCGTCCGCGGACCAGGGCCTGACCTGGACCGATCCTGCGCCCATCGTCCTGCCCGCCTCCGGTTCGGCCGAGGCGCCCGGCGCGCTCACCGTGACGCACGACGGGACCTGGATCTGCTGCTATTCGCCCTACAACACCTTCGATCCCGCCGTGGAAGTGGATCGGAACCGGGTGATCTACCTGCGCAGCACCGATCAGGGCGCATCGTGGACCCATGGTACGATGTTGCGTTTCGACGATGCCGGGTCGACGGCCGCCGAGGCCTGGGTCGTGGAACTGGCCGATGGCCGGCTCCTGGGGGCGTGCTGGCATATCGCCCCGCACGGCAAGCCGGATTATCCCAACGCGTACGCCCTCTCCCGCGACGGAGGGCTGACCTGGACGCCGACCCGGTCCACGGGCACGTTCGGACAGTCCATCTCACTGACCGCCCTGGCGGATGGACGGGCGCTGATGGCGTACAATCAGCGGCAGCACGGAGATCCCGGGATACGCCTCGCCGTCGCGCGGCCCACGGACGATGATTTCGGGGTAGAAGCGGATGAACTCGTCTGGAAGGCCGAGGTCCGGACCCAGAGCGACACCTCCGGCGATCATGATGACTGGCAGGACTACTCCTTCGGCGAACCCGCGGTAACGGTGCTCCCGGACGGCGCGTTCCTGGTCGTGTTCTGGCTCATCCAGCCCGATGTCCGGGGCATCGGCTACGTGAAGGTGAAATAGCGCCTTGTCCGGCACCCGGATCATGCTGGCCCCACTGATCATGGCGCTTGTTCGGCACGCCCTTATCGCGATCGTCCTCTCTGGCTGATCCCGTACCGCACCGATAGTTCATTCCTTTCCCAACCTGATCTAATTCGGCGTTCCCGTCCGGTCGAGTTCAATCGAGCAAAACTGCCATTTTGGCATATCTGCCATTTTGGCAATCTATATCGAATCTATTCCGGTTTTTCGACCGATTAAGCAGGCGGTTCTGCTTGAAAACAGGGCGAAATCGCCAGCATCACGGCTGAAACAGCTATGGCACACGTTTTGCGATTTAAATGGCCTGGTATGTGATGAAACCGGCCATATCAGGATAGAACAGGCGAGGAGGGACCTCATGAGAACGGATAAACTGACGCAGAAATCGATGGAGGCGATCCAGGTTTCCCAGGAGATCGCCCGCAGCCGCGACCATAACCGGCTGGAGCCCGCGCACCTGGCGCTGGCGCTGCTCGAACAGGAGGAAAGCCTGGCGGCCATTCTGCTGGAAAGGGCGGGAACGGATCCGAACCGGGTCCGGGAAGGGCTGGAAGCGGTCCTGGACAAGCTGCCCGGGGTAACCGGCGACGGCGCATCGCTCTATGCCTCCGACGGCTTTCAGCGGGTCATGGACCGGGCGCTGAAAGAGACACAGAAACTGAAAGACGCGTACATCAGCGTGGAGCATCTGCTCCTTGCCCTGCTGGACGATGGCGGGGAGGTCCATCGCGTCATGAAGGAGGCCGGCGTACGACGCGAGGGGATCATGAAAGCCATGAAGGAAGTGCGTGGAAGCCAGCGCGTCACGAGCCCGACGCCGGAGTCCGGCTACCAGGCCCTGAAGAAGTTCAGCAGGGACCTGACCGACCTGGCCCGGGAGGGCGGACTCGATCCGGTCATCGGCCGGGACGAGGAAATCCGGCGGGTGATCAAGGTGCTTTCCCGGCGGACCAAGAACAATCCCGTGCTCATCGGCGAACCCGGCGTGGGGAAGACGGCCATCGTGGAAGGACTGGCCCAGAAGATCGTGGCCGAAGACGTCCCGGAATCCCTGAAGGGACGCAAGGTGATCAGCCTCGACATGGGCGCCATGCTGGCCGGGGCCAAGTTCCGCGGCGAATTCGAAGAGCGTTTCAAGGCCGTGCTGAAGGAAGTGGAGCACGCCGCGGGCGACATCGTGCTGTTCATCGACGAGCTGCACACCATCGTCGGGGCGGGCGCCGCGGAAGGCGCGGTGGACGCGTCCAACATGCTCAAGCCGGCGCTGGCCCGTGGGAACCTGCGCTGCGTGGGCGCCACGACCCTGGACGAATACCGCAAGCATATCGAGAAAGACGCCGCACTGGAAAGACGGTTCGCGCCCGTATACGTCGGCGAGCCGTCCATCGAAGACACCGTGTCCATCCTGCGCGGACTCAAGGAACGCTACGAGATCCACCACGGCATCCGCATCCGGGACGGCGCCCTGGTCACGGCGGCGACCCTGGCGGAGCGGTACATAAGCGACCGGTTCATGCCGGACAAGGCCATCGACCTGATCGACGAAGCAGCGGCGAACCTGCGCATGGAGATCGACAGCATGCCGGCCGAACTCGACGATCTCGAAAAGCAGATCCGCCAGCTCGAAATCGAGCGGGAAGCCGTTAAGTGCGAAAGTGACGCAGAGGAACGCCTCAAACCCGTGGAAAGCAAGCTGGCCGACCTTGCGGCGCAGCGCAGCGTCCTGCGGGCCCACTGGCTCGCCGAGAAGGAACTGGTAAAGACGATCCAGGAGATCAAGGAACAGACCGAACAGCTGAATATCGAAGCGGACCGGGCGCAGCGCATCGGCGATTACGAGCGGGCGGCCCGCATTCAGTACGGCGAGCAGCTGGAACTCGACCGCCGGCTCGAGGAGAAAAACCGGGCCCTGACCGAACTCCAGCGGGAGCGGCGGATGCTTAAAGAGGAAGTGGACGAGGAGGACATCGCCCAGGTCGTCTCGAAGTGGACGGGCATCCCAGTGAGCCGTCTGGTCGAAGGCGAGGTCGAGAAGCTGGTCCAGATGGAGTCCCGCTTGCACCAGCAGGTGGTGGGCCAGGATGAGGCGATCGTCGCCGTGTCCAACGCCGTCCGCCGGAACCGCGCCGGCCTGGGTGACGGAAACCGGCCTATCGGCTCCTTTCTCTTTCTCGGGCCCACGGGCGTAGGCAAGACCGAACTGGCCCGGGCCCTGGGCGAGTTTCTCTTCGACGACCGGGGCGCCATGGTCCGCGTGGACATGTCCGAGTACATGGAGCGGCATGCCGTCGCCCGGCTCATCGGCGCGCCTCCGGGTTACGTGGGTTACGAGGAAGGCGGGCAGCTCACGGAAGCCGTGCGGCGCCGGCCCTACCAGATCGTGCTGCTGGACGAGATCGAAAAAGCGCACCCCGACGCGTTCAACATCCTGCTGCAGGTCCTCGACGATGGGCGGCTCACGGACGGCCAGGGCCGTACCGTGGATTTCCGGAACACCGTGATCATCATGACCTCCAACATCGGGACGGAGCACATCGGCGGTCACGACGCGACCCAGGACGACCAGGCGCGAGAGGACGTGATGCGTGCGGTGCGGTCCCACTTCCGGCCGGAGTTCGTCAACCGGCTGGAGGAAATCATCCTCTTCCATCCCCTCGACCGGGACCAAATCCGGGACATCGTCCGAATCCAGCTGGACGAACTGCATGGACGGCTTTCGAAACAGGCCGGGTTGACGCTGGAACTGGCTCCCGAGGCCGAGGCACTCCTTGCGGAGGAGGGCTACGAACCCCAATACGGCGCGCGGCCCCTCAAACGGGTGATTCGCAAGTACGTCGAGAACCCGCTGTCCATGGCGCTGATCGAGGGCAGGTTCCGGGAAGGCGACGCGATCCGCGTGATCCGCGTAGGCGACCGCCTGGACTTCGTCCGGCAGGATGCGTCCGCGGCCGCTTGATGCAGGTCAGGAAGACACGCACATACAATTGAATTGACTGCGTTTTCCGTAATGCCCATCTTGATCTAAAACCGATCGATGTGGGTTATTAAACAAGCAGACTGGCGGGAGTATGTCATGCGGCAAGCGCACCTGCTTCTGCTTTTTGGGTTACTGGCATTCACGGCATGTGACGATCCGGGTCCCACCGAACCCGTGTTGCCTGCAATCGAAAGGGAAGCGCAGCGGGTAAAGTCAGAACTGGCGAACCGGTCATTCCGCCGGTTCCACCCATCCCGCGACGCACCGGAGAGAAAGGCCGTCATTATCGACTTTTTCGGTAGTGAGGACCAGGCAATCGGCCTGTTTGCGCAATATGCCCTGAACGAAGTCGCACTCGCCGAATGGGAGGTCAGCGCGGGGAACTACAACGTCGAAAAATCCGGATCGGCGTATACGCTCGTACCGATTGAACCCTCCTCCTCCAGAAGCCTCCCTGCGCCTTGCGAGAACTGCATTCCGGTATCCGGCCTGTCAATATCCGTGAGGAATCTATTCAACGGTGGGAATATTCAGTTCAAGCTGAACAATGCCGGCAACCGGCTACCCTTGCCCTTTCCGATATTTGATGAATGGTCCACGTGGTCCGAGGACGAGTATTTCGATGGATAGTCGTGCATGACTGATGGTTGTTTTATGATCGGGTCTGCGGCGTTTTTACGCGAATTTCAGCCACGCTATGCCAACTGGGTCGGCTTAAAATGAACAGACGATCCTTTCTGAGAGAATCCGCAGGGGTGACCGGCGCGGGCGTCCTGGCGGGACTTGTCGGCGGGCGCGAGACCGCCGTCGGCCAGACGACCGACCCCTACGGGCCATCCGGATCCATCACGGACGTCGAAGGAATCAAGGCCGGACACTTCACCGACCCGCGACGTCCGACAGGCTGCACGGTGATCATGGCCGAAGAAGGGGCCGTGGGCGGGGTGGACGTGCGAGGCGGTGCTCCCGGCACCCGGGAGACCGACCTGCTCGATCCCGTGAACATGGTGCAGCGGGTCCACGCCATCGTCCTGTCCGGCGGCAGCGCTTTCGGCCTGGACACGGCCACGGGCGTGATGCGCTACCTCGAGGAACGCTCCATCGGATTCAACGTGCGTATCGCCCGGGTCCCGATCGTCCCCGCCGCCATTCTATTCGATCTCGGCATCGGCGGCAAGCCGGAAATCCGCCCCGACGCAGAAGCCGGCTACCGGGCCTGCGAGGCCGCGACGCGGGATCCGGTCCCCGAGGGCAGCATCGGGGCGGGAGCCGGCGCCACGGTGGGCAAGATGTCCGTCGGCGTGCCGGGCACCCGCACGGCCATGATGGGCGGCATCGGCAACGCCTGCTTCACCACGCCCGACGGGCTCAGGGTCGGCGCCATCGTTGCCGTGAATGCCGTGGGAGACGTGTACGATCCGGATACGGGCCGCGTGCTCGCCGGCGCCAGGATGCCGGATGGGTCCGGTTTCGTCCGTGTGGCCCGGCGGATACGCGAGACCGGGTCGCTTCGCCTGGAGGCGCCGCCCGGGAATACGACCATCGGCGTCATCGTGACCAATGCCGGTCTGACCAAGACCCAGGCCAGCCGCATCGCCCAGGTCGGGCACGACGGGCTCGCCCGCGCCATCAACCCGGCCCACCTGCAGGCGGACGGGGACACCCTCTTCACCATGGCCACCGGGACCTGGGAGGGCGACGTGAACCTCTCCCTGGTGTCCATCCTTGCGGCGGAAGCCGTCACGCGGGCCATCATCCGCGCCGTCGTCACGGCCGAAGGCCTGCCCGGGTATCCCTCCTATTCGGACCTGAACGCGGGATGACGGCAAGCGCGACTGAAGCTCTATGTCCCCCTACGTAACCGCCCTCCTCGTTTATTCCATTTTCCTCATGGCGATCGGCTGGTGGACGTCGCGGTCGGTCCGCCGCGCCGAGGACTTCTTCGTGGCCGGCCGGCGGCTTTCCCCCGCGCTGCTGTTCGGCACGCTGCTGGCCGCCAACCTGGGCGCCGGTTCCACGGTGGGCGCCACGGGCCTCGGCTACACGCACGGGATTTCGGCGTGGTGGTGGGTCGGGTCCGCGGGCATCGGGAGCCTCATCCTGGGCCTGACCGTGGGGCCCCGCATGTGGCGCGTGGCCAAGGAACAGAACCTGTACACGGTCGGGGATTACCTGGAGCACCGGTACAGCCGCGGCGTCCGGGGGCTCATCGCCGTGCTGCTGTGGTTCGGATCCCTGGCTATTCTGGCCGGACAGCTTATTCCGCTGGCATGGATCCTCAACCTCACGCTGGGCATCCCAAAGTACGTCGCCTGCCTGGCCGGCGGCGCCGTGGTGGTCGTGTACTTTACCTTCGGGGGGCTGACGTCCACCGCCCGGGTCAACATGGTCCAGCTGGTGGTGAAACTCTCCGGCTTCATCCTGGCCTTTCTCCTGATCGTATTGGGGGCCGGCCTCCTGTCCGGCGAAAGCGCGGCGCCTACCGGTTTCGAGAGCTGGTTCGGGGACGATCCTACCCGAATCTGGGGTTACTTCATCGTCCTGGTGCCCGCGTTTATCATCTCGCCGGGGCTGCTGCAGAAGATCTACGGCGCCAGGGACGCCCGGGCGGTCCGGCAGGGCGTCTGCACGAACGCCGTCGCCCTGATGCTCTTCGCCTTCATTCCCGCGCTCCTCGGCATGGCGGCCTACCACGCCTTCCCGTCCCTGGATTCTCCAGACCTCGCGCTGCCCCGCCTGCTGATGGACGCGCTGCCCTTCTGGATTGGCGGGCTGACGCTGGCCGCCGTGTTCTCCGCGGAGATCAGTTCCGCGGACGCCGTGCTCTTCATGCTGACGACGTCCCTGAGCCGGGACCTGTACCAGACCTATATCGAACCCGGCGCTTCCGAGCGGCGGATGCTGGCCGTCAGCCGTATAACGGCCGTGGGCGCGGGACTCGCGGCGGTAGTCCTGGCGGCCGTGCTGCCGGACGTCATCACCGCGCTGACCATCTTCTACAGCATACTGTCCGTGGCGCTCTTCGTACCTCTGATCGCGGGACTGTACTCCACCCGGCCGAACGCGAACGGCGCCCTGGCGACCATCGCCGGTTCCGTGCTGGTGATGATCCTCGTGCATCTGGGGTCGAACGGCGGCGGATTGGCCGGCATATCCCCGGCGACCTGGGGCATCGGAACGGCCGTGGTCATCATGGCGCTGCACATGCTGTATCGGCGCGGGACGCGACCTGCCGGATGACATTGGAACCTGCCGGATGACGTCAGTATCGACCAGGCAGCGTGCATTGAAGCGACATAAGCACGACAGTACATCGACTAACCCAACGAAGGAGGAAAACATGCTCAACGACCTGAGGGGCGTAATCCCCCCGGCGACCACCCCATTCTCCCGGGACGGTGCCGTGGATCTCGGGGCCATGAAAGAACAGGTCAACTGGTTGATCGACCAGGGGGCGCACGGCATCGCGGTGGGCGGAAGCACCGGGGAGGGCCATACGATAGACGTCGATGAGTTCCGGGGTCTCGTGGACACGACCCTGGACGCGGCGGCGGGACGCGTGCCGATCGTTGCCGGCATCATCGTCGACAGCACCCGCGATGCGGTTCGGCGGGGGCAGGCCATCGCCGATCTCGACGTGGCCGCGCTCCAGGTTACTCCGGTCCACTACCTCTTCCGCCCGGACGACGATGCCATGCAGGAGCATTTCAGGGTGATGGGCGAGGAAGTGGATCAGCCCATCATCATCTACAACGTGGTGCCCTGGAGCTACCTCTCGCCGGAACTGCTCTGCCGGATCATGGACGAGGTGCCCGGCGTGGTCGGCGTCAAGCAGAGCGCCGGCGACCTGAAGCTGTTCGCCGACCTGATGATCATGGCCGACCCGGAACACCTGCTCTTCTGCGCCGTGGACGCCCTGATGTACTCGGCTTACACCCTGGGCGCACGCGGATCGATCGCGGCCATCCTGACGGCCGCGCCCCGGGCCTCGGTGGATGTATGGGACGCGGTACAGGCGGGCGATCACGCGCGGGCCCTCGACCTGCACCGAAAACTCCTGCGACTCTGGAACGCCATGGCGGGGACGAACCTGCCGGCCTGTACCAAGCATGCCCAGACGCTGCAGGGCTGTCCCGGAAGGTTTCCCCGCGCCCCCATGCAGGAAGCGACCGACGAGCAGAAGCGGAGCATCGAGGAAGGCCTTGCGCTCCTGGGCGCGCTGGACGGTTAGCACGGCAAGGACCGCGCAAGATGGAGGAAATGTCAAGGATGCCCGCTTCGGATCGCACACACGCTTCAGATAGCAAGTCCGCTTCGGAACCGCGTCCCGTCCGCATCGAACCGGACCGGCTGACCCGGATCATGGACCGCATCTTCGAACGCCTGGGGCTTGAAAGCGAGGAAAGGCAGGTAGTCGTCGAGCGGCTCATGGAGGCCTCCCTCTCCGGCTACCATTCCCACGGCGTGATGCGGATCATCATGTACACGGAAGGCATCCGCGCGGGCAACATGATCCCGGGCGCGCCGATGGACGTCCTGGGTGAGACCGTCTCCACCGTGCACCTGGACGCCAACTTGGGCATAGGCCCGTGGACGGCCACCGAGGCCATGAAACGCGCTGTCGGCAAGGCCGCGGCGACGGGTGTCGGCTGCGCGAGCGTTGTGAACGCCAACGATATCGCCCGGCTGGGAGGATACGTGGAACAGCCGGCGAAAGACGGTTACATCGCGTTGCTCATGACCAACGACGCCGGGGGCAATCCCTGCGTGGCACCATGGGGCGCGACCTCCCCCCTGATGAGCACCAATCCCATGGCCGTCGGAATCCCCCGGGAAAGCGGCGACCCGATCCTCATCGACATCTCCACGGGCGTTACGTCCGAGGGCGGGTTGAAGATGCTTCGGAACAAGGACCAGGCGGTACCCGACGGTTGGCTCATCGACGGCGATGGGCGGACTACGACGGATGCCGAGGACTATTTCGCAACGCCCAGACGGGCGGCGATTCTGCCATTGGGCAGTCTGCTCGCAGGACACAAGGGCTTCGCGCTGAGCATACTGGTCGATGTGTTGACCGGCGGACTGAGCGGCGCGGGCTGCAGCGGCCGATCCCCGGATGACCTCGACCAGAACGCCCTGTTCATCCTCGCCATCGACCCGGAGAAATTTGCTTCAAGGACCGCTTTTTCCACCGAAGTCGACCGGCTCGTGGAAAGCATCAAAGGCGCGCACAAGGCGCCCGGCGTTGACGAAATCCGGGTACCGGGCGAAGGCGCGCGTCGCAAGCGGGAGCAGCAAACGGTCCAAGGCATCGAAATCGATCCGCCCGTCTGGTCCGCCATTCAGGAAATCATGGACGAACTGGGCATCGGGCGAGACAAAGTGTAGTCTGGCCACTTCGCCAGGCCGCAGTCTCAGCTGTCGCGGTCCCAGCTACCGCCTGCTCAATTTCCGCCGTACCCTACCCGGATACCCAGGTAGCCCGTAATGCCCACGGTCCCGTAGCCCAGGACCTCCTCGTACTTCGTATCGAAGAGATTGTCGACCCGGCCGAACAGTTGAAAGTTCGGCGTGATCTTCCAGTTGGCGGCGACATTCACGATCCCGTAGCCGTCCAACGTAACCGGTGTCGCAGGCCAGGTGGAAAAGTCGTTATCCCGCCGTTCCCCCGCGAACCGGTAACTCAGGTTCAGGTCGAACCCCGGCCGTACCCGCTGATCCAATACGATCCCGCCGCTGTGCCGCGGCCGCCGCAACAACTGCTCATCCGATTCGTGGTCCTTTGAATCGGTAAAGGTGTAGTAGGCCCGCAGAGATGTTCCCGCGCTCCCCGAATACCTGCCGGTCAACTCCACGCCCTTGCTCGTTGCCTTGAAGACGTTCTTGTAACTGGAGGTCGCACTATCCCATCCGACCATGTTATCGTAGGTATTGTCGAAGTACGTCACACCGGCCGCAAGACGCTGGTCAGCCGTATACTGTTCGATCCCCGCTTCCCAGCTTTTGCTCGTACCCGCTTGAAGCGTGGAATCACCGAAGGATGAATACAGCTGGAACAGTGAAGGCGCCTTGTAACCCGTACCGTAAGCGCCTTTTATCCTGGTTCCCGTCTCCTCGAAGAATACGTTTGGTGCGAGGTTGTAGGTAAATTCGGATCCGAACCGGTCGTGGTGATCGACCCGGATGCCCGCGGCGGCGAACAATGCGTCGCCATACTGCAGCATCTCCTGCAGGTATACGCCTGTCGTCCTCGCCGTCTGACGGTCGAACTTGCTCGAAAACGGCCCTTTTGACTCCGATTCTCCCTGTTCCGACTCGGTTTCCGCGCCGAACACGACGGTATTCCCCTCGGATAGTAACAGCGTGTGCTGCCAGTCCACCTTGTGCAATCGCGCCTCGAACGTGGAATTCGAGGCCGTCTCCTGGTTGGCGTCCACTGGATTGTCGTCTTCTCTGCTGTGGTCGACCAGGCTGTAGCCCAGGGTCTGCTTCCATCGCTGCGACCAGAGCTCGAGGGTCGCGGAGGGCCGGACAAACAGTTGCCTGGATGAGTTTATCCGGTTGGGATCGTCGCCATTGGGGCCTGTTCCGTTGTCGATATCGGCGCGTCCATCCGTGTACCGGACGTTGAGATCGACCGAGGCGCCGGTAGAAGGCGTCGCCCCGAAACGGCCACCCAGCGTGGTATTCCGGTATCCATCTTCTTCCATGTTTCCCAGGGCGTTCGCCGAAATACCCCTCGTGTTGAGGAACGATCCGTCCATCGAATACCGGTATTCTGCTGTGCCCCCGCTCAATCCCGCCCGGCTTCGAAACGTGCCCAGTGCGCCACCCTCGATGGAGGCGTCGATCTTCGGCGGACCTTGTCCCTTCTTTGTAATGATGTTCACCACGCCCGCGATGGCATCCGATCCGTAGAGCGTGCTCTGGGACCCGTACAGCACCTCGATCCGTTCTACCTGGTCGACGGTCAGATGCGCCGGAGTGAAGCTGCGTCCGGGAGACATGGGATCGTTTACTTCGACGCCGTCAATCAGAAACAGGGTGTAGGCCGATTCGGCGCCTCGAAGGAAAACCGACGCGTTTTTTCCCGGTCCCCCGTTCTGCGCTACGCTCAACCCCCCTACGCCACGCAACACTTCGGCGACCGTCGTCTGACCGGCGCGCGCCATGTCTTCGGCGGTGATAACGGCGATCGAACTCGAGACCTGCCTCAGGGGCGTTTCGATCTTGTTGCCTGTGACGACAACGGTGTCCAGGATGTATCTAGGCGCCTGGTCCGCCGCATCCTGTGTATCCTGCGTATCCTGGGCGTAGCCTGGCAAAGCCGAAAGCAGGATAAGACAGAAAACGGCTCTAAGTGTGCTTCGCTGGTATTTCATTTTGGGCTCCTGACCTGGTGAATGGTTCGGTTTTGAAATCGGCGACACAAATCGACGACACAAATCGGGGCTATCTAATTACTGAATCAGGCTGTTTTCACAAGGTGACCTCCCTTAAAACAAAAATCCCCGCACCTGAACGATGTCAGATACGGGGATGCCGTTTATCATCCTCGGAGCATGGCCCGCGCAATACCACGCCCCCAGTATACTTAGCCGGAGCGTCTACGCCGGATGGCCACGCTTACCAATATCCATGTACACCGGACGACTTCAGTCCACGGAAGTGCCGATGAAAACTATGGCGCAGGTCGGTCTTCTGGCTTCCGGATCGTTCTACTCACCGCGCCTTCCCATTCCTTTCGGAACAGTGGCTCGAGCCCATTAGGCTCATAATGCGGTTTTCGTCCCCGGTCACAGCGACGGGTCCGCGACGGATTCGCACCGTCTTCCCAACTTCTCACCTGCTGCTGTCAAAGTAGTGCCGCCTCGACAGGAGATCAAACGAAAAGTGTGAATTATCTTGAGGTACCCACCGGTCCGAGACTAATATCCCTTGCACTGCAATTCATGCACTGCAATATCGGAATGCAAAAAGAGCATAAAGTTCGAATAGGACAACCACGATGACGGACAGCTTAAAAGTCGGCCTGCTGGGGGTCGGTTTCGATGCAAACTCGACCTTTCGCCGCGGGCCGGCCGCCGCGCCGCCCGCGATCAGGGCCGCCCTCGGCTCGGAGTCCGGCAATCCCTACTCCGAAACCGGCGTGCGGGTGTGGCCGAGTGACAGCGTGTTCGATCACGGCGATCTCGACGTGCCGAATGAAAAGGGCACGCGCGAACCCATCGATGCCATCGAGCGCGGGGTAAGTCGGGCACTGGGCGAAACGCCGCGGCTCGTCGTCCTGGGCGGCGATCATGCAGTTACCTATCCCGTGGTGCGCGCTTTCGCTGCGAAACATGGCCGGATCAGCCTGCTGCACTTCGACGCGCACCCGGATCTGTACCCCGATTTCGAAGGCAACCGCTATTCCCATGCCTGCCCTATGGCCCGCATCCTGGAAGACGGACTTATCGAGCGGCTGGTCCAGGTCGGCATTCGAAGCTTCACGCCCGCGCAGCACGACGCGGCGAAGCGACACAACGTCGAGGTGATCCCGGCCTACTCGGCCGGACCGGTTCCGTCGCTGGCGTTCGACACGCCGGTCTATATCTCGATGGACATCGATGCGCTCGACCCTGGCTTCGCGCCGGGTGTTTCCCATCCCGAACCGGGCGGACTGAGCGTGCGCCAGGTCCTCGAGGTCGTTGCCGCGATGCGTGCGCCGTACGTGGTTGGCGGTGACGTGGTCGAGCTCAATCCCAAGCTGGACCGAGACGGCGGGACGGCGATCGTCGCCGCGAAACTGACCTGTGAACTACTGGGGCGCGTCATACTCGATGGGCAAGGGGATTGATTCTGCCGCGGTTACAGCACCAGGGCTTGTCTAAAATACCGGGAACTTTTCTGTTTTTAATACATCACTGATTCGACTGCAATAACTCCAGAATACGTTCTACCTTCTGATCAAGGCTGTTAACCTTCTGATCAAGGCTGTTAACCTTCTGATCAAGGCTGTTAACCTTCTGATCAA
>JAPPBT010000085.1 GCA_026702745.1 Gemmatimonadota bacterium | reverse complement strand
CGGGCCTCGTGATGCGCACGGAAGAACGTAACGAGGCGGGCGTACTGGTCGAAGAAGTCTTCCTGACGGCATTCGAGGAGGACCCGCGGATTTCACCGGACATCTTCGATACCGAGGAATGGACAGGCAAGTCCGTCGAAATCAACCAGGTCATTGCCTGCGGGTCCATCAGCGAAGTACAGAAAGAGGCGGATTTCAAGTTGAACGCCCCGGTCTACGTTCCACCGGGGTTCATCCTGCAGCAACGCCGTGTCATGCAGCACCACGGCCAACCGCTCGTGCATTTCATGTACAGCGACGGCCTCTCTCGCATCTCGCTCTTCCAGCGGATCGCTTCCTCTGAATCGTCGCACCGGTCTCCCAGGGGCACGCCCGAATTGCACGGCGACGTGCGTGTGTGGGAACGAGGCCCCTATTCCATTCTGCGACGCCATTACGACGGAAAGCTCTTCACCCTGATCGGCGACGTGGCGGTAAGCGAATCCGTCGAGCTGCTTACTTCGCTCTGCACGATCAATCCGGCAGTCGCCGCATCCCCCGTTCCTGCGGGCTACACCTCGTGGATCGGTGCGGGCGCGGGACTCCTCGCGGTCGGCCTGTGGATACTCTGGCGTCGCCGCATGTGACGGGTTTTTGCCCTTCCTCCGCTTCTCAGTTACTCCGAAACCTTCCACGCTATCTGTGGTCTAACAGATAAACCGATCTGTTGCGCGGGATTTCGGTTAAAATTTCGTCTAATCAAATATAGGGAACTTCCATAAGAATCTTCTTCGTCCACCGTAACAAGGAGCAACTCAATGAAGACGCGACATGCCATCGGCTGGGCCGTCCTGATCACGGCCTGCCTGTTCACCCGGGGTGAAACGGCACTCGGGCAGGTCTCCGGATCCGCCGCGACCGCGGCCGGTCCGTACACGCTGGAGCAGTGTATTCAGATCGCAATGCAGAACAATCCCCAGATCGAGATCGCCCGGAAACAGGTGGAAGTCCGGCAGGCGGCCGTCCTGGGTTCTTATACGGGTGTCATGCCACAGTTGACCGCCAACCTGATGAACGCGAATCGGACGACTTCAGGCGATTCCCAACTCTTCCTCGAGGGCGAGTTGATCAGGGAGTCGCCGGGCAGCACCCGGACGAATTACGGCAACAACGTCTTCCTGCGCATGAATCTGTACAATGGCGGCCAGAACTGGAACGCGATCCGGCGTGACCGGCAGCTTGTAGACAACGAGATACTGGGGCAGGTAAGTACCGAAAACCAGATCACCGTGGACGTGAAGACCGGTTATTACGGCCTGCTGCGGGCCCTGCGGCTCAAGGAAGTGCAAGAAGAAAACGTCCGCCTTAACGAGGAACAACTTCGGCGGACCCAGAGCATGTACGAGATCGGTTCCGTGGCCCGCGTGGAGGTGCTGCAGACCACGGCCGCACTTGGCGCGGCGCGGATTACCTTGCATAACCGCCAGAAGGACGTACTGCAGGCCCGGACCGCGCTGGCCAACGTCATGGGCATCGGTTCCGGCGAGGTTTTCGAGATCATCGACCCATTGGAAGGCGGGGCGCTCGATACGACGGCGTCCATGGCCTTGCCGGATGCGCTTCGGATGGCCAACCTGACCAATCCCGCCATCCAGCGGGACGAGGGCGGCATCCGTTCCGCGATGATCGGGACCAAGTTGGCCCGGGGCGGACTCTGGCCGACGATATCGGGCTCCGTAGGTTACAGCCGGTCGGGCGTGCGTTTCCAGGACGTCTACGGCACCTATGACAAGAACTGGCGCCTGTCCTTTAACCTGAACCTCAGCATGCCGATCCTGAACGGCACGCAGACCTATGCCGAGATCTCACAGGCGCAGTCACAGCAGTTGATCGCGGAAGAAACACTGCGCCAGACCCGCAGGACGACCTCGCTGACCATCCGGAACGCCTTGCTCGACCTGGAAACGGCCCGGGAAGTCATCACGCTCAGTAATGACAACATCGTGGCTTCGGAGGAGAGTCTCCGGCTGGCTGAGGAGCGGTACCGGGTGGGATCCGGCACGCTGCTGGAAGTGTTTACGGCGCAGGAAGCCCTGGTCCGGGCGAAATCCGACCTGGCCGGCGCGCAGTACGATTACCTGATCGCCCAGGCCAGGCTGGACGGCGCCCTGGGAAAGTAGACACAACCGATCGTTAACACCGGAGCGCCCGTATGCCCGTGGATATCCAAACGGATTCCCTAATCTGGATCCTCATCGCCTTCATCCTCTCCGGTATCCTGATCTACGGGCTTTCCCGGCGGCTGTTCAGCCTGTTGTCACCGGCCCCCGCCTGGGGTCTCATCGGCCTGCGGATCGCGGCCGCCGCCGTGGCGCTGGCGGTCCTGAGCGATCCCGTCTCGAGAATGGTGCTGGAAAGGACCGAGTCACCCCGCCTGGCCGTGCTCGTCGACACCTCGGCGAGCATGGGTCTGACGGACCGGCTGGGCAGGCGGAACGATGTCCTGGCCTCGGTCCTGTCCGGCGACGCAATGCATGCCCTTGAAACCCGTCACCGTGTCCATCGTTACCGGTTCGCGGAAGACCTTTCGGCCCTGCCTGAAGGTGTAATCGATTCCCTCTCCACAGACGGCGCAGGTACCGACATCGGCGGCGCCATGTCCTTTCTCGAAGGCGGATCCGGCGCTGGCCGTTTCGCCGCCGCCGTCCTGGTCACCGACGGGAATTTCACCGCCGGGCGCGACCCGCTCAGGGTCGCCGAGGATATCGATATGCCCGTGTACACGGTGGGCATCGGCGACACGCTGGGCGTCCGGGACATCGGCGTCTCCCATTTGACGGTGAACGAAGTGGTTTACACCGGGAGCAACGTTCCCGTCGAAGTCGGCGTGCGCAGCCGGGGGTTCGGCAACGTGCGCATACCCGTCATCCTGCGGGAAGAAGGCCGCATCCTCCGAAGCGAGGAAATCACGCAGGATGACCGGGAAGAGGAACGGACCGTCGTTTTCCACGTCGTTCCCGAGACCGAAGGCGTTCACCGGTACCAGGTGGAAGTACCCGAACTGGATGGCGAGATCACCGCGGGGAACAATCGTCGGGATTTCGCGATCAAGGTGCTGAAATCCGGATTGCGGGTGCTGTATATCGAAGGCGCCCCCCGAGCCGACATGGGCTTCCTGAAGCGCTCTATGGAAAAGGACGCCAATCTGGAAGTGACCAGTATCCTGCTCCGGCCCGACGGACGGACCTTTCCCGAACCCATCCCGGCTTCGCGGGCGGACTGGTTCTCCTATGACCTCGTCATCCTGGGCAGCGTGGACTATGAACGCATTCGGCCGTGGGCGCCCTTCCTGGTAGCCTTCGTCGAGGAAAGGGGCGGCGGATTGATCGCCTTAGGCGGTCCCCACAGCTTTGAAATGGGTGGATACGCCGGAACACCCGTCGGTGATATGATGCCCTTCGGTATCGCCGCTTCGGCCAGGGGCCTTTCCGAAGCGTCCTTCGTACCTGACTTGACGTCAGACGGACGCACGCATCCGATTACCCGACTGGATGATGACCCGGCCGAATCGGAACAGCGCTGGATGGAACTGCCGCCACTGCCCGGGATGAACCAGGTCGGGCGCGCGAAACCCGGTGCGACGGTACTCGCAAGGCACCCTACCTGGCGGACCGAAGACGAGCGCACCCCGGTAATCGCCGAGCATCGTTACGGGCAGGGCCGGGTTCTCGGTATCGCCGCCCAGGGCCTGTGGCGCTGGGACCTGATGATGTGGGGCAGCGGCGGGACCAACGCGGCGTATGAAAGGTTCTGGAATAACGCCGTAAGGTGGATTACCGTGCGCGAGGGCAGCCGCAGGATACGCGTCGTTTCGGACAGGCTTCAGTACCACGGCGGTGAAACGATCCGCTTCAACGGTCAGATCTACGATGAGAACTACCGACCGGTCGAGGGGGCCGAACTGACCGTGGCCGTTCGCCCGGCGCAGGACGAAACGGGTACGCTTCAAATTAACCTCACTTCGACGGGACAGGGGTTCGGCCGTTACACCGGGCGCCTGCAGTTTCTGCCCGCGGGCGCGTACTCGTTCGAAGCGGCCGCCGCGCTGAGCGGCGTACCGATCGGGACCGACCGGGGGGGATTCATCGTGGGTGAAGCCGGCGCCGAGTTCGAGCGAACCCGTATGAACCGTGAACTGCTGGCCCGGCTGGCCGATATGACGGGCGGCGGTTTCTACCTGCCATCGGACATTGATCGCATGGCCAACGATATCGAGCTGGACGAGATCACTGTGCAGGAGTCGCGCACCGTCGCGCTCTGGAACCATCCCGGCGTGCTGGCGTTACTGGTCTGCCTGCTCGCGGCGGAATGGTTTTACCGGCGGCACCTGGGGATGGTCTGACCGACCGGGCGGCGCCGTGACGCCGGCGGATCGTCCGTCACGTAAGCGGACCCGACGGCGGACGGAACCGCGCCTGAGGGCGGTCCGGGCGGACCAGGCGGTCCAGGCGGCCCGGAAGAATCCGTTGACACGGCCATCCGCTTTCCATACACTTCCTGTTACCGTTAGGGGCGGCTCCTCGCGAGCCTGAGAATCACGACCCTTCGAACCTGACCTGGGTTATGCCAGCGTAGGGAAACGGCTGAACGAAGCCGTTTCGCCGAGAAACGGCTTTTTCATTGCCGGTGAGGGAGTGGCGGAGTTCCGTGGCGCAGCGATCGGACATAGTGGTCATCGGCGGCGGGATCATCGGTCTGGCCGTTGCGAGACGGCTGTGTCTCTCCGGCTGCACGGTC
>JAPPBT010000084.1 GCA_026702745.1 Gemmatimonadota bacterium | reverse complement strand
CGGAAACCGCTGAACCTGCCCATCAACAGCAGCAGTACTCCGAACACCCACCATCCCGGCGAATACCACCCCAGCACGGCCAGCGCCGCAAAACTGGCGAGCGCGAGGTTTCTCTGCAGGCGCCTGCCTCCTGTCGCGCCCCCCGTGAAGGCATACAGGATATGACCGCCGTCCAGCTGGCCCACCGGCAGCAGGTTGAGCATGGTGACCAGGCAGCCGAACCATGCCGCCAAACCCACGGAATCGAGGTAGATAGTGTAATCCTCGGGTAACGGGCCGTGAATCAGGTACGCAAGTGCCTGAAACACCAGGGGTTCGCCCAGGTAGAGGCCCTCCCCTTCTCCGGGCATGAGATCCACCCGGGCGCCGACCAGGCTGTATGCCATGATCGGGACCGCCACGATGAAACCGGCGATGGGACCGGCGGCGCCGATGTCCATCAGGGCCTGCCGGTTCGGGTAGGGCGCCTTTGTCACGATGACGGCGCCGAAGGTACCCGGGTTCGGCGTGATGAAGAAGAAGGGCGAGGGGATGAAATGAGGCAGCGAGGTGTGGACGCCGTACCACCTGGCGTAGAGATAGTGGCCCATCTCGTGGGCCATGAGTATGCCGAGGACCGACAGAGAGAAGGGCAGGCCGTCCAGGAGTAGCGACGGGACGGTCACCAGGGTGAACAACACCACCAGCGGCGGAACCGTGGGGTGCTCCATGATCGTGCCGGAGATCAGGGTGGTCAGGAAGGTACAGGCGAACAGGACGGCGGGGCGGCGCCAATGCGTGCGCTGCTGGCCGGCTGCGTCCGCCTGCATGACATGGGGGAGCGTATCCTCAGGGGAATGCGGCGCCGGATCCGAATCGGGTGGGTGTAGCCTGTTATCCATGGATCGTGATTCCGCCTTCAGGGGATCGCGGCAGCTCCCTCACTGGCCGGCGGTGTCCTCCGCTGGGCTCTCCTGCCCGGTCTTGAAGAGAAAACGCTTGATCTTGCGCGTGGAAGTCTTGGAGAACTCTTCCCGGCGCAGCTCCACTTCTCTGACGCGCTTGTAGTCCGCCAGGTTCCCGCACCGCTCCCGCACCTCGTGGTTCATGAGCGCGGTCAGGGTCTCGTCGTCGTCCTGCACGCCCTCCTCTTCGAGGACTTCGAAGTCGGGGACTACGACCGCACGGACGTATTCTTCTCCCGAATCCGGATTCTCGGCGCCGAAGACGAGTGCCTCGGCGATGTAGGGACTGAGGACGAGTTCACCCTCGATTTCCTCCGGATAGATGTTCTTGCCGGCCCGGGTGATGATCACGTTCTTGAGCCGGCCCGCGATGTGGACATGCCCCTCGTCGTCGATCCATCCCGAATCGCCGGTGTGCAGCGCGCCGTCCTTGAGCACCTCGGCCGTGGCCTCGGGATTGTTGTAGTAACCCAGCATCACGTTCTCGCCCCGGACGACGATTTCACCCACGCCCGTGTCGTCCGGATTCACGACTTCCACGTCCACGCCGTTTATGGGTGGTCCGACGGAATCGGGTTTCGGAGGTTGCTCCACGCGATGCACGGAAACGACCGGAGACGTTTCCGTGAGCCCGTAACCCTGCAGGATGCGCAGCCCCAGGCGATCGAATCCCTCGGCTACCTCGGGCGGCAGGGCGGCGGCGCCGGATACGAAGAATCGGATGGTCCCCAGCCCGCCCTTGTCGCGAAGGCTTCGGAACAGGGCCGTGCCCATGCGCTTGTTGAACTTCTCGCCCAGTTTCACCACGCCCATCAGGAGGTTGAACACGGTCCGCGTGACCGCGGGCTGGGAGCCGACCTTGCGCATGATCCCCTGGTACATCTTCTCGTAAAGGAGCGGGACGGCCAGCATGATCGTCGCCCTGGAGTCCTTCATGGTCTCGACGATGTCTCTCGAGTTGAGGCTGCCCACGTAGGACACCATGGCGCCGTTATAAACCGGCGCGAGGAACCCGGCGGTGCATTCGAAGGTATGGTGCAGGGGGAGCACGGAGACGAAACTGTCGTCGGAGGTGATGGAGATGACCTGGCTGGCGGCCACCACGTTGGACATGATGTTCCGGTGGGACAGCATTACGCCCTTGGGCCGGCCGGTCGTGCCCGAGGTGTAGATCAG